>JBFKAF010001096.1:0-1000 GCA_041621735.1 Pseudomonas sp. | reverse complement strand
GTGTTCATCTCGATGAAGTAGAAGCCGCCGTCCTCATAGAGGAACTCGAAGGTGCCGGCGCCACGGTAGCCGATCTCGATGCAGGCATTGACGCAGCGCTGCAGTACTTCGGCGCGCGCCTGCTCATCGATGTATGGGGCTGGGGCTTCTTCCAGGACCTTCTGGTGGCGGCGCTGCAGCGAGCAGTCGCGGTCGCCCAGGTGGACGGCGTTGCCCTGGCCGTCGGACAGCACCTGGACTTCCACGTGGCGCGGATTGCCGAGGAACTTTTCCAAGTAGACCATCGGGTTGCCGAATACCGAGCCCGCTTCGCTGCGGGTCAGCTTGGCCGACTTGATCAGGTCTTCTTCGTTGTAGACCACGCGCATGCCGCGACCACCGCCGCCGCCGGCGGCCTTGATGATCACCGGGTAACCGACCTCACGGGCAATCGCCAGGGCAGTCTCTTCGTCTTCCGGCAGCGGGCCGTCGGAGCCAGGCACTACCGGTACGCCGGCGCGCTTCATGGCGTCCTTGGCCGAGACCTTGTCGCCCATCAGGCGGATGGTCTCGGCTTTCGGGCCGATGAAGGCGAAGCCGGAGTTTTCCACTTGTTCGGCGAAATCGGCGTTTTCCGCGAGGAAACCGTAGCCGGGGTGGATGGCGGTGGCGCCGGTGACTTCGGCGGCGGCGATAATGGCCGGAATCTGCAGGTAAGACAGGGCGCCGGAGGCAGGGCCGATACACACCGACTCGTCGGCCAGGGCCAGATGCATCAGCTCGCGGTCGGCGGTGGAGTGCACCGCTACGGTCTTGATGCCCAGCTCTTTACAGGCGCGCAAGACGCGCAAGGCGATCTCGCCGCGGTTGGCGATCAGAACTTTTTCCAACATCGCTGGCTCTCCGCGGTTCAAACGATTGTGAACAGGGGCTGATCGTATTCCACCGGCTGGCCATTTTCGCCCAGGATGGATTCGATCGTGCCGCTGGTCTCGGCCTCGATGTGGTTCATCATCTTCAT
>JBFKAF010001095.1:0-1001 GCA_041621735.1 Pseudomonas sp. | reverse complement strand
GTTGTTCGTCGCCGCCACCCTGGCCATCCTGGTGGCCATGGGCCTCGCACTCGCGCGCGCACTCGCCGGGCCCACCCTGTACGACCGGATCCTGGCGATCAACGCTTTCGGCACCCCAAACATCTTCCGTATGGCCCGTAGGCTGGCGTAGAGCGCAGCGAAACCCAGCTAACCACTCACGCCCAAGGATGGGAACATGCAGCCATACCGCCGCAGCTATCGCCGGCTCTATATACCGGGTGGCAGCTACTTTTTCACCCTGATCCTCGAAGACCGGCGGCAGGATACGTTGACGCGACATATCGCGGCCTTGCGTCAGGCCCTGCTATCGGAAAGCAGCGGCATCCCTTCGCTCTGCTGGCTTGAGTTGTCTTGCCCGACCATCTGCACATGCTCTGGCGCTTGCCAGCCGGCGATGACGATTACTCCACTCGCATCCGCCGTTTCAAGGCCAACTTCTCGCGGCAACTGGCAAGCGACGAAACCATCAGTCGCAGTCGGCAGGACAAAGCCGAACGCTGCATCTGGCAGCGGCGCTTTTGGGAGCATCTGCTCCGCGATGATCAGGACCTGCGCCGACATATCGATTACGTGCACTACAACCCGATCAAGCACGGCCATGCCGAGCGCGCAGGCGATTGGCCGCATTCGTCGTTTCGGTATTTTGTCGAGCGCGAGACTTATCCGGCGGATTGGGCAGGGCCGACGGAGTGAGCAAGAGTGTATAGGACGTGCGCGGGGTTTCATGAGGTGCATCCATGCACCTCATCCTGCTCGATCAATGCTCTGGTTTGACCCGGAACCAGGCCGCGTAGAGCGCCGGGAGGAACAGCAGGGTCAGCGCCGTGGCGATGATCAGGCCACCCATGATGGCCACCGCCATCGGCCCGAAGAACACGCTGCGCGACAGCGGGATCATCGCCAGCACCGCCGCCAGGGCAGTCAGCACTATGGGCCGGAAGCGGCGCACCGTGGCCTCGATGATCGCGTGCCAGCGATCC
>JBFKAF010001094.1:0-1002 GCA_041621735.1 Pseudomonas sp. | reverse complement strand
CGCTGGTGTGCCGAGGGTCTATGCCCAGGGTCAGGGTGGCTTGCTCGATGTAGCCTTGTCGCCCGAGTTCACCGAGGACCGCTGGGTCTACCTCTCCTACGCCGAGGGTGGCGACGGTCAATACGCCGGTACGGCGGTGGGTCGGGGCAGGTTGTCGACGGATAATCGCCAGCTGGACGATTTCGAAGTGATTTTCCGGCAGCAGCCGAAACTCTCCAGTGGCGTGCATTTCGGCTCGCGCCTGGTGTTCGATCGCCACGGCTATCTGTTTATCACCTTGGGTGAAAACAACCAGCGAGCGACCGCGCAGGACCTCGGCAAGCTGCAAGGCAAGGTGGTTCGCCTGCACCCGGACGGCCGGGTGCCGAGCGACAATCCCTTTGTCGGGCGGCAGGGCGTGCGTACGCAGATCTGGTCCTATGGCCACCGTAACCCGCAGGGCGCGGCGCTCAATCCCTGGACCGGGCAACTGTGGACCCACGAACACGGCCCGCGCGGCGGCGATGAGATCAATATCCCGCAGGCCGGCAAGAACTATGGGTGGCCGATTGCCACGCATGGGGTGAACTATTCGTTTCTGCCGATCCCCGAAGCGCAGGGCAAGACAGTCGCCGGCACCGAGCCGCCGCACTACGTCTGGGCGAAGTCCCCGGCGATCAGCGGCATGGCCTTTTACGCTGCCCAGCGCTTTGCGGGCTGGCAGCACAACCTGTTTATCGGCGCACTGGCCGGGCAGGCGCTGATTCGCCTGGAGTTGCGCGGCGATACCGTGGTGCACGAAGAGCGTTTGCTGGAGGACCTCGGTGCGCGCATTCGGGATGTTCGCCAGGGCCCCGATGGTTACCTGTATGTGCTGACCGATGCGGCCGATGGCCAGTTGTTGCGGCTGAGTTTGCAGGCGCAGTAGCGTCCTTCTACTGTCGAGTCGCCGCGGCTTCAGGCTCAGTATTCAGTTGTTGAGTGGCTTGGTTAGGCCCATCTTGGACGACAATAGTTTGTCTG
>JBFKAF010001093.1:0-1005 GCA_041621735.1 Pseudomonas sp. | reverse complement strand
TTGCCGGCCGGGGTGGTCAGTCGCTGGCACCGGGTGGATGCCGATGAACTGTGGCACTTTCATGAAGGCGCGCCGCTGCAGCTGTTGATCGCCGAGTCGACCACGACGCTGCGTGCGCAACGACTCGGCCCGGTGGATGTCGAGCAATTGCCGCAACGTGCGGTGCCGGCCCACGCCTGGCAGGCGGCACGCAGCCTGGGCGACTTCAGCCTGGTCGGCTGCACGGTGGCGCCGGGCTTCGACTTCGCCGGTTTTCGCCTGCTCAGCGAAGACCTCGAGGCCCAGCGCGACTGGCCGCAGCTGCGTCAGCAGTACCCCGAGCTGTTCTGATTATCGCTGCGCGAGTCTGGGCCCGGGCGCCTGCCAGGGCTACCGGGTTGAACCTGCGGTTTGACCCGCACAGTCACTAAGCTGGCTGCCAGGGCAACTAACCTTTGCCGCGTCCCTCGCTAGACTCCTAGGCACGTTACTCACACGCACTGCCGAGGTGTATGCCATGACCGCCGCCCATGTTCTGCCCACCGTCACCCTCAAGGATCAGGTGTCCGCCGCCGAATGGCAGAGCCGCGTCGACCTGGCCGCCTGTTACCGGCTGATCGCACTGTACGGATGGGATGACCTGATCTTCACCCACATCTCGGCCAAGGTGCCGGGCAGCGAAGAATTCCTGATCAACCCCTTCGGCCTGATGTTCCATGAGATCACCGCCTCCAGCCTGGTGAAGATCGACCTGGCCGGCAACAAGCTGATGGACAGTCCCTTCGAGATCAACCCGGCCGGCTACACCATCCACAGCGCGGTGCATGAGGTGCGCCACGATGTCGCCTGCGTGCTGCACATTCACACCGCCGCCGGCATCGCCGTGTCGGCGCAGCAGCAGGGCCTGCTGCCGCTGTCGCAGCAGTCGCTGTTCGTCCTCGCCAGCCTGGCCTATCACGGCTACGAGGGGGTGGCGCTGAACCATGACGAGAAGGCCCGCTTGCAGCAGGACCTGGGCGACAAGAA
>JBFKAF010001092.1:0-1014 GCA_041621735.1 Pseudomonas sp. | reverse complement strand
GCTCATTAGTTTAGTAGCCAGTTAACTAAAGGTAAGAAGAGTTGGGTTTTTCAGACTGTATGCCCGTGGCACCTTGGTTGGCAACTCTCCCACATGCCCTGTTCTTGATTGCGAGGCCGCCCCATGAACATGCAGCAGACCGCCACCGTGCCCCTGGCCAGCCAGCTCAAACTGGACGCGCACTGGATGCCGTTTACCGCCAACCGCAACTTTCAGCGCGACCCGCGCTTTATCGTCGGCGCCGAAGGCAGCTGGCTGACCGATGAGAGCGGGCGCAAGGTCTACGACAGCCTGTCCGGCCTGTGGACCTGCGGTGCCGGACATTCGCGCAAGGAAATTCAGGAGGCCGTGGCCAAGCAGCTCGGCACCCTCGACTACTCACCGGGCTTCCAATACGGCCACCCCTTGGCCTTCCAATTGGCCGAACAACTGGTCGAGCTGGTGCCGGATGGCTTGAACCATGTGTTCTTCACCAGTTCCGGCTCCGAGTGCGCCGACACCTCGGTGAAGATGGCCAAGGCCTACTGGCGCCTCAAGGGTCAACCGGCCAAGACCAAGTTCATCGGCCGCGCGCGTGGCTACCACGGGGTCAACGTCGCCGGCACCAGCCTCGGCGGCATCGGCGGCAACCGCAAGATGTACGGCCAGTTCATGGACGTCGACCACCTGCCGCACACCCTGCAGGCGGGCCTGGAGTACACCAATGGCATGGCCGCGACCGGCGGCGTCGAGCTGGCCAACGAACTGCTCAAGCTGATCGAGCTGCACGACGCCTCGAACATCGCCGCGGTGATAGTCGAGCCGATGTCCGGCTCGGCCGGGGTCATAGTGCCGCCGGTAGGCTACCTGCAGCGGCTGCGCGAGATCTGCACGCAGCACAATATCCTGCTGATTTTCGACGAGGTGATCACCGCATTCGGCCGTATGGGCAAGTGGAGCGGTGCCGAGTACTTCGGCGTCACCCCGGACATCATGAACACCGCCAAGCAGATCACCAACGGCGCGGTTCCGCTG
>JBFKAF010001091.1:0-1017 GCA_041621735.1 Pseudomonas sp. | reverse complement strand
GCTGCGTAGCGCGGGCAGTGACTCGTTTGCCGAGGAACAGGATTACCTGCAGCCTCCGGCATTTCGCGAGGCGCTGATGAGGCTGATCGATGAGTCCGCGGTCGATGCGGTCTTTACCGCCAACCTACCGCTGTTTTCCGAGCAACAGCAGGCCGCTACCCGCTTTATCGCCACCGGTGGCGCAGGTGGACTGGTGCTGAACGACGAGGCCAGCTTCTACCATTACGTGACTGTGTCGGTGTCCGAGCAGGGCATCGGCACGCGGTTGCAGCGCTTGGAGGCAGGTCAGAACCCGCTGTTCAAACAGCTGGAAAGCCTGTGGTTCTTTATCTACTCGTTGTTCTATGTGGGCTACCTGAACTTCATTCTGCTGATCAGCGCGCTCAGCATTGCGGCGATCAAGCTCTATGCGCTGGTATTTGCCGAGCGCGACTATTACCCCGACTTCGATCTGGACGCGTCGCCCTGGGTAGACAAACCCCTCAAGGTCGCCATGTTCACCAACAACTATCTGCCCTTTATCGGCGGCGTTCCCGTGTCAATCGAGCGGTTGCGGTGTGGGCTACAGGCGATGGGCAACCAGGTGCTCATCGTTGCACCCAGTTACCGCAATCAGCCGGTTGATGCGCAGGGGGTTATCAGGGTGCCGTCGATCCTGGCGTTTGGCGCGAAACGTGAGTTTCGTCTGGCCAACATTTTCCTGGGGCGCATTGCCAGGCAGGTGAAAAGCTTCCGCCCGGACCTGATCCACGTACACCATCCCTTCTGGCTGGGTTCTCTGGGCCTGTTTCTCGCTCATCGCCTGCGAGTGCCGAGCGTTTTTACCTACCACACGCGCCTGGAGCACTACGCCCACTTCGTGCCGTTGCCCGGCATGTTGTTCCACAACCTGATTTCCCATGCCCTGATCAAGCGCTTTGCCGGCAAATGCGATGCGGTGATCGTGCCGACTTACTCTGCCGAGGAGTATCTGCGCATGATCGGCGTCAAAACACCCGCCTTCGTGCAGCCCACGGG
>JBFKAF010001090.1:0-1022 GCA_041621735.1 Pseudomonas sp. | reverse complement strand
GTAGTTCAGCAGACGGCTTTTTTTGCAGTTATCACGTTCCAAAACGCTCTCCTTGTTCAGGCTATGTCCACGCTAGCCCATGACCGATAACTCAATCCTTACCCACGCTTGCAGCTAAGGTGCGCAACTGTGCTGGGCCTCAACTGAAGTCTCCATCGGTCAATAGCGACCGATCGCGCCACTGTTCGATCTCCCGCCCCATGGCTGCTAGCTTGCCGGTTACTACCTGTAGCGCGTCAGAACCAGCGAGATAGCGCAGTGGTGGCGCTTCTTCGGCAGCTATGCGCACCAGCATCGCCCCAAGCTTGGCCGGATCGCCGGGCTGTTGGTGATTGTTGGCCGCAGAGGATGCTTTGATCTTCTTGCTGAACTCGATGTAATCCTGCAGGCCTTCGCCACCCAGCGTCGCGGAGCTGTCGTCGAGAAAATCGGTGCGGAAGGCGCCAGGTTCGACAATGGTCAGGTGGATGCCGAACTGCGCCACTTCCTGGGCCAGCGCCTCGGAGAAGCCCTCAACCGCGAACTTGGCCGAACAATACAGCGCGGCGCCGCCCATGCCGGCCACACCGGCGATCGAGGAAATGTTGAAGATGTGCCCGGAGCGTTGTTCACGCATCGCGGGCAATACCGCGCGGCAGACATGGAACACGCCAAAGACGTTAGTGGCGAACTGCCGCTCGACAGCCTTCGCGTCGTTTTCCTCGAAGGGTCCCAACTGACCATAACCGGCATTATTGACGGCGACATCGATGCGTCCAAAACGGCGCAGAGCGGCCGCCACCGCCAAGGCCGCCTGCCCCTCCTGGGCAACATCCAATTGCACCGACAGCACCCGCTCGCCATAGCAGCCATACAGGGTTTCGAGCCGGGCCAGATTGCGGCCCGAGGCGACCACATTGTCGCCGGCAGCCAGCGCAGCCTTGGCGATTTCCGCACCGATGCCGCGCGACGCGCCAGTGATGAACCATGTCTTGATCATTATTGTTCTCCGGGTTCAGGCCAGTGGCCGGAAAAGTCAGACG
>JBFKAF010001089.1:0-1023 GCA_041621735.1 Pseudomonas sp. | reverse complement strand
TACCGGCCTCTCCTGGGCTATTGGCCTGTACGGCCGTATCTGGCGGGGCTCACCGCCACGGCCAGGCGCGAGCGCGTGCAGGTTAGCAAAGCGCAGGGCTCCCACCAATGACGGGAGGTCGGGTTATGGCGAGAAGCCTGCGAGTGTCGTGTCAGTCCAGGCATGTCGAATTACTGGGTGAGTTAGCGGCGCCAACCTCCGAACGATCAGGCACGCCATTGTGGCGCGCCGCGTAACCCACCAGGCGCCCGCCTCGAAACTGGGCTGCGCCGATGCTGGGTCACGGCGCAACGGATCTTGCTGGTTCATCGCTATCGGCAGCATGCGCCTAACCCACCCCTGGGGATCGCGCTACATTTTTCAACGGCCTGCTAGACCCGGACATCCCGCGCCGGCGCTTTAGTGCGCTGCTGGGTTTGCCAATTCTCGGCCAGGCCGACCTCGGCATCCGAGGCCGGCAGCATGCCGCGCCCGCGCAGCAGATCGGCAGCGCGCTCGGCGAGCATGATGGTCGGCGCGTTGAGGTTGCCGTTCGGCTCGCTGGGGAACACCGAGGAGTCGATCACCCGCAGTCCCTCGAGGCCGCGCACGCGCAGCTCGGAGTCGACCACCGCCAGTTCGTCCTCGCCCATGCGGCAGGTACCGCAGGGGTGGTAGGTGCTCTCCAGGTTCTCGCGGACGAAGGCGTCGATCTCGGCGTCGCTCTGCACCGACGGCCCCGGCGCGATCTCGCCATCGCGGAAGGCGTCCATCGCCGGCTGGCCGATGATCTCGCGGGTCAGGCGCACGCAGCGGCGGAAGCCCTCGCGGTCCTCCTCGCGCTCCAGGTAGTTGAACTGAATGCGCGGATGCTCGTAGGGGTCGGCCGAACGTAGCCGCACATGGCCGCGACTCTTGGGCTTGTTCGGCCCGGTGAGCACCATGAAGCCGTGGCCCTTGATCGGCTTCTTGCCGTCGTAGCGCATCGCCGCGGGGAGGAAGTGGAACTGGATGTCCGGCCAGCGCAGGCCCTGCTCGGAGCGG
>JBFKAF010001088.1:0-1023 GCA_041621735.1 Pseudomonas sp. | reverse complement strand
GTTTCCTGCGCAAGCTGGGGACCTGCTTCGTCGAACGCTTCGATGTGCAGCGCAGCGCCGCCGATGCCGAACGCCTGACCGCAGCCTTGCAGGCCGGCCAATCGCTGGTGTTTTTCCCGGAGGGCACCCTGAGCCGTGAGCCGGGCCTGCTGCCGTTTCGCATGGGCGCCTTCGTGCTCGCCGCGCGCGCCGGGGTGCCGCTGCTGCCGGTGGCCATACGCGGCTCGCGGATGGTCCTGCGCGACGGCCAGTGGTTCCCGCACCGCGGCGAGATCCGGGTCAGCGTCTGTGGCCAGTTGCTGGCGCAGGGGCGTGACTGGCTGGATGCCATCAAGCTGCGCGACCAGGCGCGGGAGGTGTTGCTGCAACGCCTGGACGAGCCCGATCGGCTGCTGCTGGCGAGTTGAGCCGTGCCTGCTAGCAGACAGCAAGAAGCCCGCCGAGGCGGGCTTCTTAGCGAGCGTGGATCAGTGGTGTTTGTGCTTCTTGTGCTTCTTGTGTTTGTGCTTATGTCCATGGTCGTGGTCATGACCATGGCCGTCATAGCTGTCACGGCGGCTGTCGTTGGCCATTTCGTTACCCAGGGCGCCGCCGGCGGCGCCACCGAGACCGGCACCGATGGTCGAGCCGGTACTGCCGCCGAGTTTGCCACCGATCACCGAGCCGCCTGCGGCGCCCAGACCGCCGCCCAGGGCCGCTTCGGTCTTGTTGCCGTCTCGCGCGGTGATCACCCCGCCGGCCGCGCCGCCAACCCCGGCGCCGACCGCCGCGCCGGTGCTGCCACCGACCTGTTGGCCGATCACGTTGCCGAGCACGCCGCCGACGCCGCTGCCGATGGCGACTTTGGTGTTATCGCCGGCAAAGGCAGGCGGAATGCTCAGGGCGCTCAGTAGCAGCGCGGAAATAAGTGTGCGCATAGGGAAAACCTCAAAAAGAAGCGGATGCCAGTGTGACAGGCCTATCAGCGGCGAGTGCCGCGGCCGACGCTTGTCAGTCTGTGTGGCTCATCCTGCGGTCAGCTCG
>JBFKAF010001087.1:0-1025 GCA_041621735.1 Pseudomonas sp. | reverse complement strand
TTGAGGTCCTGGCCGAAGACCACGGGCTGGCGTAGTTGTGGGAAGCTGGGCTTGATCACCAGTTGATCGAGCCTGTCCAGCACCTGCTCCAGAGCCGCCGGCTCGCCACACCACCAAGTGGCCACCGAGGGCATCTGCAGCGGCTCGCCGAGCAGGCGCTGGCTCAGTTCGGGTAGAAAGCCCAACAGCGCCCCGGATTCCAGCAGGTTGGAGCCCAGGCTGTTGGCGATCAGTACATTGCCCAGGCGGGCGGACTCGGTCAGGCCGGCCACGCCCAGTGCCGACTCGGTGCGCATCTCCAGTGGATCGCAGAAATCATCGTCGACCCGGCGCATGATCACATGCACGCGCTGCAGACCGGACAAGCTTTTCAGCCAGACGATGCCGTCACGCACGGTGAGGTCACCCCCTTCCACCAGCGGCAACCCGAGGTAGCGGGCCAGGTAGGCTTGCTCGTAATAGGTTTCGTTGTAGGGGCCGGGGGTTAGCAGCACGATTAGCGGCGACTCGTGACCCCGCAGCGGCACGCCACCGTTGGCGGCGCACTGGCGCCCCCAGTGGGCGAGACTGTCGCGCATGCTGCGGAAAAAACCAGCCAGCTCCTGCACCTTGAGGTCGCGTAGCTGGTTGGGGAATGTGCGGGCAATCACCGCCCGGTTTTCCAGGGCATAACCGGCGCCGGAGGGTGCCTGGGTGCGGTCGGCGAGTACCCACCATTGGCCGTCGGGCGCCCGCGCCAGATCAACCGCATAGAAATGCAGGGCCACATCGTCCGGGTGGCGGATGCCATGGGCGGGGCGCAGAAAACCGGAATGGCCGTGCACCAGCGCCGGCGGCAACAGGCCTTCTTGCAGCAGGCGCTGCTCGCCGTACACGTCGCCGAGGATCTGATTGAGCAGGGTCGCGCGCTGGGTCACTGCGGCCTCGATGCCGGCCCATTCCTCGTGCGGCAGGATCAGCGGCACAGGATTCAAATCCCACGGGCGCTGCACGCCTTTGGCGTCGACATAGACGTTGTAGGTCAC
>JBFKAF010001086.1:0-1025 GCA_041621735.1 Pseudomonas sp. | reverse complement strand
GTACTTCTCGTAGGTCAGCCAGAGGTTCTGCGGGTACATGAAGGTCTTGTAGTAGAAGCCCGGCGCCATCATGCCGCCGCCGACCTTGCCGAGAATGCCCATCAGGTCATTGTTGACGCTCGGCCAGCCGTTCACGCTGTTAGCCACCAGGCCGCTGTACAGGGCCTGCTGGGTGGCGCGCACGTTGGGGATCTGGGTGGCTTCGCTGGCGCCGACCTGCAGCACCGCGTTCGGTTCTTCGGCGCCGGCGGCGACAATGCCGCGCGGACGCGAGTACTTGAAGCTGCGGCCGACGATGTCGACGCCGTTGGCCAGCAACGCGGCGGCCAGGGTGTCGCCGCTGAAACCCTGATAGCTCTCACCGTTGAAGGTGAAGGTCAAAGGCTGGTTGCGGTTGATCCGGCCACCCTTGCTCAGGCGATTGATCTGACTCATGCCTTTTCTCCTGCCGCACGGCTGGTCTGCTTCGCGCTGCTCGGCTTAGCGGTCACGCTCGGCTTTTCGCCAATCTTGTAGGTTTCGAAAATTTCGTAGCTGATGGTGTCGCGCGTGGCATTGAAGTACTGCCGGCAGCCTGCCGCGTGAATCCACAGCTCGTGGTGAATGCCGCGCGGGTTGTCGCGGAAGAACAGGTACTCGCCCCACTCCGCATCGGTGCAGGCGTTCGGGTCCAGCGGGCGCGGGATGTGCGCCTGGCCGGCCGAGTGGAATTCCTCTTCGGAGCGCAGCTCGCCACAATGGGGACAGAAGATGTTCAGCATGTCGGATTTCTCCTGTTAGTGGGCGACGCCGGCGGCGCCGTGCTCGTCGATCAGGGCACCGGTATAGAAACGGTCCATGGCGAAGGGTTTGGCCAGGTCGTGCATTTCGCCCTTGGCCAGGCTGGCGGCGAAGACGTGACCGGAACCCGGCGTGGCCTTGAAGCCACCGGTACCCCAACCGCAGTTGAAGAACAGGTTCTGCACCGGGGTCTTGCTGATGATCGGGCAGGCGTCCGGCGTGGTGTCGACGATGCCGCCCCACTG
>JBFKAF010001085.1:0-1027 GCA_041621735.1 Pseudomonas sp. | reverse complement strand
TGCCGCTGATGTGCGGCGGCAACGCCTCGACGGCGGCGCGGGTGGCGCGGCGGTCGCTGTTCAAGGGGATGTCGTAGGTGATGCGCGCGCCGAAGGCGTTCGGTGCATGGGGATCGAGGCGCACCTTGTCGAACACCAGCAGGCGGGTGCCGAGGCTGAAGCCCTCGCTCAGGTCGTGGGTGACCATGAACACGGTCAGCTTGGTCTCGTGCCACAGCTCCAGCAGCAGCGCGTGCATGTCCTTGCGGATGCCCGGGTCGAGCGCGCCGAAGGGCTCGTCGAGCAGCAGTACACGCGGCTGCATGATCAGCGCCTGGGCAATCGCCAGGCGTTGCTGCATGCCGCCGGACAGCGCGCTGGGGTATTTGTCCAGGGCATGGCCGAGGCCGACTTTGCTCAGCATCTGCGCCGCTTCTTCCCGCGCCAGGCGTTTGCCCGCACCGAACAACCGGCCGAACAGCGGCGCGCGTGGCAGTTCCAGGCCGAGGGCGACGTTGTCCAGCACGCTCAGGTGAGGGAACACCGAGTAACGCTGGAACACCACGCCGCGGCTGGCATCGGGCTCGCCGGCCAACGGCTGTCCGTTGAGGCGGATTTCGCCGCGGCTGGCGCGTTCCTGGCCGAGCAGCAGGCGCAGGAAGGTCGACTTGCCACAGCCGGACGCGCCGACCAGGGTGCAGAACTCGCCTTCGGCGATGCTCAGGTTCAAACGTTCGAGCACGACCTGGTCGCCGTATTCCTGCCAGACATTGCTCACTTGAATGAAGTTGCCGGCTGCGCGAGCCGCTGGCTGCGTTGCGCTGCTTTTTTTATCGCTCATGCCTTGGCCCCCTCGTACCAGGGGAAGGCCAGGCGGGTGAGCTGGCGCAGGCCGAGGTCCATCAACCAGGCGAGCAGAGTGATCCAGGCCACGTAGGGCAGGATCACGTCCATCGCCATGTAGCGGCGCACCAGAAAGATCCGGTAGCCGAGGCCGTCGGTACTGGCGATGGCCTCGGCGGCGATCAGGAACAGCCAGGCCGAGCCG
>JBFKAF010001084.1:0-1030 GCA_041621735.1 Pseudomonas sp. | reverse complement strand
GCCGCCCAAGGCGCGTCAGCGTTGGATGCGCTGCTGCTGTGCGGCGGCGAGGGCGGCCAGTATCGCTCCGATCCGGAGCAGACCCGTTGGTTGCAGAGCCAGGCTAGCCAGGGCGTGCACCTGGGCGCGCTGGGCTCCGGCAGTTGGGTGCTGGCGCAAGCCGGTTTGCTCGACGGCTACGGTTGCAGCGTGAGCTGGGAATACCGGGTGGATCTGCGCGAGGCGTTTCCAAGGGTCGTCGGCGGCACTGAAGCCTATGTGCTTGATCGCGACCGTTATACCGCCGTCGGTGGCACCGCCGGGTTGCAGATGATGCTGCAGTTGATCGGCCGCAGTCATGGCCCGCAGTTGCTCGCCGCTATCCGTGACACCCTGGGTTACCAAGGGTTGCAGGCTGAACCGACGGCGCAGATGCCACTGCATGAAGCCTTGGGCTGCACGCAGCCGAAGTTGCAGGAGGCGCTGGTGCTGATGGAGAACAACCTGGAGGAGCCGCTCGATCTCGACGTCCTGGCCAGTTTCATCGAGCTGTCCCGGCGTCAGCTGGAGCGCCTGTTTCGCGAATACCTGTGCTGTTCGCCGTCGCGTTACTACCTCAAGCTGCGTCTGATCCGCGCCCGCCAGCTGCTCAAGCAGACCGCGCTGCCGATCCTCGATGTAGCGTCGAACTGTGGCTTTCGCTCGTCGCCGAATTTTTCCAAGTGCTACCGCGAGTATTTCGGCATCGCGCCCCGTAGTGAGCGCTTGAACAAGCCGCGCTTGTGCCTGGCCGCGCTGCACTGATCCCACCGTCAACAGTCCAGACACCAGCTTCAGGTCCGACCGTGTGGCAGCACGGATCGGGCCTTTTTTTGCCTGTGATTCGGGCTGTGCAGGCGGGTTTGCCGGCGGCCAAAAGGGGAGCGGATTTGACCAACTTCGGGTCGGATTCGTACAAAAATTGAGCGGTGGCATCTGGTGCAATGGATTCCAACGACCCACCAAGCCGGTGTGTCGAGTCACTGGAAAACAACAAGGGTTCTCGCCATGC
>JBFKAF010001083.1:0-1032 GCA_041621735.1 Pseudomonas sp. | reverse complement strand
GGCGCAGACTACCGGTTTCCAGCGCCGCCTCGCGTGGTTGCAAACCTTGATGACGTAGCTGGTTGTAGGTGTCGATAAGAATGATGTTGTTGTTCACCACGATGCCGGCCAGGGCAATCAGGCCCATGCCGACCATGACGATGCCGAACGACTGGCCGTTGACCAGCAAGCCGATCAGCACCCCGGCGGTGGACAGCACGATGGCCGAGAGCACCAGCAGGGCCTGGTAGATGCTGTTGAATTGGGTCACCAGGATGATGGTCATCAGAAAGATTGCCACCAGGAAGGCGGTGATCAGGAAGTTGGCGGCCTCGCGCTGGTCGGCATCCTCGCCGGCGAATTTCAGCTGCAGCCCGGCGGGGACTTCACCCATGGCCTCGCGCAAGGCCTGCAGGCGTTCGTCCAGGCGTGCGCCCTCGGCCAGTTCGGCTTGCAGGGTGATGGTGCGGGTGCCGTCGACCCGGCGCAGGGTGCCGACCTTGGGCGCCGGCTGCAGGCTGACGAAGTTCGCCAGCGGCACCTGGCCGCTCGGCGTATTCAGGGTCAGGCGGCCGAGTTGGTCGAGGGAGCGCCAGTTGCCCGGCAGGCGCACGCGAATGTCCACTTCGTCTGTGGCGTCTTCGGGGCGGTAGGTCGCCAGCTTGAGACCGTTGGTCACCAGTTGCACGGCATTGCCGACACTCAGCACGTCGGCGCCGAAGCGCGCCGCCGCCTCGCGGTCGACGTGCAGGCGCCATTCGATGCCAGGCAGGGCGCGGTCGTCCTCGATGTCCTTGAAGCCGCCGAGACGCTGCATGGTGTCGCGCAACTGCTCGACCCAGCGCTCGGCCTGGTCGCGATCCAGCGAGCTGATTTGCAGCTTGACCGGCTTGCCGCCGCTAGGGCCTTCCTCCTGCGCGCGGAACTCCAGCACGACGCCGGGAATGTCGGCGCTGCGGCGGCTCATGTCGGCGAGAATCTGCTTGGCCGGCCGGCGCTGGTGCCAGTCGACGAACTGGAACTGCAGGGTGCCGATCACATCGGCGCCGAGCT
>JBFKAF010001082.1:0-1038 GCA_041621735.1 Pseudomonas sp. | reverse complement strand
TTTGCTGGCGTTGTAGGCGCTGCGGTAGAGCAACGGGGCGAAACCGGACAGCGAGCTGAGCACGATGATCTGCCCGCTGCGCTCGATCAGGCTGGGCAGCGCCGCCTGGGTACAGTGCAGGGCACCGAAGTAGTTGACCGCCATGACCCGCTGAAACACCGCCAGTTCGGTATCGACGAAGCTGCTGCGGTGGGTGATGCCGGCGTTGTTGACCAATACATCGATACCGCCGAAGCGTTCGATCGCCAGGGCGATGGCGCACTGCACCGCCTCGGCGTCCGCCACATCGCAGCACAGCCCCAGGGCCTCGGCGTTGTGATGATCGGCCAGGTGCTGCACCAGGCTGTCCAGCGCCGCCTGCTGCAAGTCGAGAATCACCAGGCGCGCGCCGGCCTGGGCCAGGCGCACGGCCAGGGCGCGGCCGATGCCGGCACAACCGCCGCTGATCAACACCACCTTGCGGTCGAACACTTTGTTGGCGAACACCTTGCGGTACATGCTTCCCCCGGTTATCTGGCTTTGCCCTACTACAGCTTGTTATGGCTGCCGTCGCAACAGGGCGGCGTATGGCTGTGCTTGCAGCCACAAAAGTACAGGGTGTCGGTTTGTTCGGCATGATATTTCAGCGGGGTAATGCCCGTGCCCTTATGGCTGCCGTCGCAAAACGGTTGAGTGGCGCTGCGCCCACAGCGGCACCAGAAGTAGTCCTCCCCCGCCTGCACCGCGACAGGATAAGGCCCGCGCTGGGCAATCAACGGCTCAGTCATATCGCCATCCTCACTCGCGAGCGCAATGCCCACGCCAACCAGGCAGGCAGTCGCCAGGGCGCGACTCGGGTATGCTCACGTCCCTCCAGCATAGCCAAGCCTTAATAGCCTCGCCCTCAATGATCCTGCCTCGCCCGCTGTACATCGCCGTATCCGGCCTGTTGCTCGTCCTCGGTTGCCTGTTCGCGCTGGCCTACGGCCTGGCCTGGCGCCCCGCCGAGCGCGAGGCCGCCCCGGTCAGCTGCGCGGCCAAGGCGCCGATACTGCAACC
>JBFKAF010001081.1:0-1042 GCA_041621735.1 Pseudomonas sp. | reverse complement strand
CGCGTGCAGCGCGTGCCGGAAACCGAGTCCCAGGGCCGTATCCACACCTCGGCCTGCACCGTGGCGGTGCTGCCGGAGCCGGACGAACAGGTGGCGATCGAGATCAACCCGGCGGATCTGCGCGTCGACACCTACCGCTCCTCCGGCGCCGGTGGCCAGCACGTCAACACCACCGACTCGGCGATCCGCATCACCCACATTCCCACCGGTACCGTGGTCGAGTGCCAGGAAGAGCGCTCGCAGCACAAGAACCGCGCCAGGGCCATGTCCTGGCTGGCGGCCAAGCTCAACGATCAGCAGGACGCGGCGGCGCACAAGGAGCTGTCCGACACGCGCAAGTTGCTGGTCGGTTCCGGGGATCGCTCCGAGCGCATTCGTACCTACAACTTCCCCCAGGGGCGGGTCACCGATCACCGCATCAACCTGACCCTGTATTCGCTGAGCGAGGTGATGGCCGGTGGCGTGGACGCGGTGATCGAGCCGCTGCTGGTCGAGTACCAGGCCGACCAGCTGGCCGCCCTGGGCGACTGATGGCGTGCGTGGTGCGAACCCGATTCAGCCGGGTAACGGATAGCCTGCGGGCTGGCGCCTACATGATTTCGCTGTACCGTAGGAGCCAGCTTGCTGGCGATCACCTTGTCATCGGCAAAACGGAACCAGCATGCCCAGCATCCATGACCTGCTAAACCGCGCCGAACTGCCCGACTCACCAACGCCTCGGCTGGACGTCGAGTTACTCCTCGCCGCGGCGCTGGGCAAGTCGCGCAGTTACCTGCACACCTGGCCGGAGCGCGAGGTCGGTGCCGAGCAGGCCGCACGCTTTGCCGCCGATCTTATCCGTCGCCAGTCCGGTGAGCCGGTGGCCTATATCCTCGGCCAGCAAGGGTTCTGGAACCTGGAACTGGACGTGGCGCCGCATACCCTGATTCCCCGTCCGGACACCGAACTGCTGGTGGAGGCCACGCTGGCGCTGCTGCCGGCCACGCCAGCGGCGCTGCTCGATCTCGGCACCGGTACCGGCGCCATCGCCCTGGCACTGGCG
>JBFKAF010001080.1:0-1042 GCA_041621735.1 Pseudomonas sp. | reverse complement strand
TGGAATCAGCGGCTGGCCCAGGTGCGCGATATAGCGGTCGTTGACCTCCTCGACCAGGCGATGGGCCAGGTA
Organism: Pseudomonas sp.; assembly: GCA_041621735.1. Classification (GTDB taxonomy): domain Bacteria; phylum Pseudomonadota; class Gammaproteobacteria; order Pseudomonadales; family Pseudomonadaceae; genus Aquipseudomonas. The sequence continues at coordinate 970 of JBFKAF010001080.1, read as the reverse complement.
GGCCTCATCGAGCAGGCCGTCGAGGCCGTCGTGCCCGGCCATGACGGCCGGCGGCTGGACAAAGAACTGCTCGGCGATCTTCAGCACCGGCTTGATCTGCGCCTCGATCCCGGCTTCGCGAGCAACCTGGTTGGCCGCCTCCAGTACATCCGGTACCTGTTCGATATAAGCCATGACAAAGCGCGTCAGCACGCCCAAGGCATCATCGCTCGGCAGGCGTATCGAGGGGTGCAGGTGGTCGAGTTGAGCCTGCAGTAGCCGGGCAAGCTGGCCGCTGCTGGCGTCATGTTGCTTGGCGCGCTGGATCAGTTCGCGCAAGGCGGGGGTGTTCATGGCGTCTCCTGAAATGATGGCATGGGCGTGAACATTAGCTGGCTGGACGCGGTTGCTAAGACGCGATTGTCATAATTTTTTAATACTTATGCGAGAGCGCTATAACGCTGCGAGGTTGATTTTAGCCCGCTGGGAACAAGCGTGGCGTTTAGGACAAGCCTTGCGGGGCTTTGGTCATTTTCGTTTTGGCGTTGCGAGGTGGAAGACCCTGTCTATACTCGAACTCGAAAGACAGTACTTGATGGAACCGGACGGGCTTCGGCACGGAGAGGTTTCGACAGTGGTCGCCAGAGGTTGGCAGTCGATCCCTTTGCCGCAGGCTTCGCCGGCGGGATAACAAGAATCATAAGGGGAACCCGCAATGACGCGACATCCACGAGTTTGGATGGGCCTCCTGCTGTGGTTGGCATTTGGCGCGGCGCAAGCCGAATGGGGCGTCAACATGGCACCCGGCGCCACCGAGGTCAGCCGCTCAGTTTTTGACTTGCACATGACCATCTTCTGGATCTGCGTAGTGATCGGCGTGGTGGTGTTCGGCGCCATGTTCTGGTCGATGCTGATCCACCGCCGCTCCACTGGACAAGAGCCCGCGCACTTTCACGAAAGCACTACGGTAGAGATTCTCTGGACCGTGGTG
>JBFKAF010001079.1:0-1045 GCA_041621735.1 Pseudomonas sp. | reverse complement strand
CTCAGGCGGCGTAGCGCCAGGCGTGAGGCCAGGGGTAATTTCCCGCTGATCAGGTCAAGGGCCTTGAGCAGAGGCCATAGCAGTGCGGGTAAGCCTGCACCTAAAACGACTAATAGAATAAGCAGGTTGCCCAGGTCGGCCAGTGAGCTGGTTAAAAACCCTGCCAGCAGCACCGGCGCGCCCAGGGCGGCGGTCAACTCGATATTGGTCGACAGGGGTTTGGGTTTGTTGCGTTGATTGAGCACGTCTATGGCCGGCACACGGATCAGCGCGGTCAGACGGGGCAGGGCGAAGGCCAGCCACAGCACCAGGGGTGCGATCAGGATAGTCAGCCATTGAACAGCGTTGGCGGCCAGAGAGCCGCGCCAGCCGAGGCTTTGGTGAATGACCGTGATTAAGCCGATGCCGAGCAGACTACCGGCGGCGGCGGCGGGCAGTATGGCGATAAATTCTGTGCCCAGTAGTCGCGAGATGATCTGGCGGCGGGGTGCACCGAAGCTGCGCAGCAAACCGGCTAGCCGCGCTCGCCGAGCCACGCGCTCGGAGGTGGCCAGATAAATCGTCGCGCCGCATAACAGGGCTACCAGTAAAACCGCCAGGTTGGCCCACAGGGTTAATTGCCGCAGTGGGCCCATGGAGCGCACGGCGGCATTTTCGATGTCTTCCAGGCGTTGGTCGGGCCGCAATGTGGCATCGAGATCGTTCTGTAAATTGGCGATAGCGGCAGCGTCGCCACTGATCATCTGGCGGTAGGTGATCCGCGTGCCAGGGCCGAGCACACCGGTTGAGGCTAAATCTTTCGCATTAAAAACGATGCGCGGACTCATGCTGTAAAAACCCGCGTTTTGGTCGGGTAGTTGTCGAATGACCGCACTGAGCAGGAGTTCTTTGTTGCCAATCGCCAGCTTGTCGCCGGGTTTAACGTTTAGGCGATCGAGCACCTGATCAGCGACCCAGAGCTCGCCCGGTGCCGGGCCCTGAGGGGTGTCCTGGGCTTTGTCAAAACGGCCCGGGGCAGTTTGCATCTGGCCGTATAAAGGGTAGT
>JBFKAF010001078.1:0-1048 GCA_041621735.1 Pseudomonas sp. | reverse complement strand
TCGATCATCGAGATCGCCGAGGTCAATGCGGCAATCGACACCATGGCGAAGAACAGCACGCCGAACAGGGTGCCGAACGGCATCTGCTGGAAGGCCAGCGGCAGGCTCATGAAGATCAACCCCGGGCCGGCACTAGGGCTCATGCCGTTGGCGAAGATGATCGGGAAGATCGCCAGACCGGCGAGCAGCGCCACGGCGGTGTCGGCGATGGCGACCATGAAGGTGGTGCGGGCAATCGACTGATCATCGGGAATATAGGAGCCGTAGGTCAGAATCGCCCCAGAGGCCAGACTGAGGGTGAAAAAGGCATGGCCCAGGGCCGCCAGCAGCGCCTCACCGGTGATCTTCGAGGCATCGAAGCTGAACAGGAAGTCGAAGCCGGCGGAGAAGCTGCCGCTGGTGAAGGCGTAGCCGACCAGCAGCAACAACATCAGCGCCAGGCCCGGCATCATCCAGCGCACCGCGCGCTCGATGCCCTGCTGCACGCCCTTGGCCACGATCCACAGGGTCAGCAGCGCCACCAGCACGCTCCAGCCGCCGAGCTGCCAGGGGTTGGCGTTGTGCTCACCGAACACCTGGCCGAGCGCATCGACGCTGGTCGCGGCCAGGGAGCCGTCGAGCATTTTCCAGGTGTAGGCAAAGGCCCAACCGGCCACCACCACGTAGAAGCACAGAATCATGAAGCCGGCGAGCATGGCCATGCCGCCAACGGCCTTCCACAGCGAGTTGCCGTTGTTCTCCTTGACCACCCGGCCAATCGCATCGATCGGGCTGCCACGGCCACGGCGGCCGAGGGCGATCTCGGTCATCATCACTGGAATGCCGATGGCCAGGATGCAGGCCAGGTACATCAGCACAAAGGCGCCGCCGCCGTACTCACCGGTGATGTAGGGAAATTTCCAGATATTACCCAGACCCACTGCGGAGCCGGTTGCAGCAAGGATGAAACCCCAGCGCGAGAGCCAGAGGTTCTTGGGTTTTTCACGGGTCATGCGTCACCTGTTTGTTTTTATCCGTGACGGGATCGAACCCGCCGCGCTTGTGGTGC
>JBFKAF010001077.1:0-1052 GCA_041621735.1 Pseudomonas sp. | reverse complement strand
TGCTGCTCGCCGCACCGGCCGGGCCGCGCGCCACCCTGGGCCTCGACCCGGGCCTGCGTACCGGCTGCAAGGTCGCGGTGGTGGATGCCACCGGCAAGCTGCTGGATACCGCCACCGTCTACCCGCACGTACCGAAGAACCAGTGGGACCAGACCCTCGCCGTGCTCGCCGCGCTGTGCGCCAAGCATTCGGTCGACCTGATCGCCATCGGCAACGGCACCGCCAGCCGCGAAACCGACAAGCTGGCCGCCGAGCTGATCAAGAAGCATCCGGGCCTGAACATGACCAAGATCATGGTCAGCGAAGCCGGCGCCTCGGTGTACTCCGCCTCGGAGCTGGCGGCCAAGGAATTCCCCGAACTGGATGTGTCGCTACGCGGCGCGGTGTCCATCGCCCGGCGCCTGCAGGACCCACTGGCCGAGCTGGTGAAGATCGACCCGAAAGCCATCGGTGTCGGCCAGTATCAGCACGACGTGTCGCAGCTCAAGCTGGCGCGCAGCCTGGATGCGGTGGTGGAAGACTGCGTGAACGCCGTCGGCGTCGACGTCAACACCGCCTCCGCCGCCCTGCTGGCGCGCATCTCCGGGCTCAACGCGACCCTGGCGCAGAACATCGTCGCGCACCGCGACGCCAACGGCGCGTTCAAGACCCGCAACGAACTGAAGAAGGTCAGCCGCCTCGGCGAGAAGACCTTCGAGCAGGCCGCCGGCTTCCTCCGCGTAATGAACGGCGACAACCCGCTGGACGCCTCGGCGGTGCACCCGGAAACCTACCCGCTGGTGCAGCGCATCGCCTTGGACACCGGCCGCGATATTCGCTCGCTGGTCGGCGACGCAGGCTTCCTGAAACGCCTCGATCCCAAGCAGTTTACCGACGAGACTTTCGGCCTGCTCACCGTCGGCGACATCCTTCAGGAGCTGGAGAAGCCCGGCCGCGACCCGCGTCCCGAGTTCAAGACCGCCGAGTTCCAGGACGGCGTGGAAACCCTCAAGGACCTCAAGCTGGGGATGATCCTCGAGGGCGTGGTGACCAACGTCACCAACTTCGGCGCC
>JBFKAF010001076.1:0-1058 GCA_041621735.1 Pseudomonas sp. | reverse complement strand
CGTTGTTACGCGGTGCCTATGGGCATCGAACAATTGCAGTCGATGGAGGTTGTCCATGACACTGACGCCCCAGACGCTGGCGCAACCGCTCGGCACTGATGTCGAGCGCTGCAAGGGCAACCCCAATTCATCACCGTGGAGAACCCCCGTGTCCCAACTCGATCAAGCAAAGCGTCTCGCGGCGCGACTGGCGCTGTTGAGCAATCCGCAGGCGCAAGACTGCAACCTCTACCGGCCGGATGAGGCCGATCCAGAGGCCGAGGAAAAGGACCTGGGCGATGCCAGGATTCTGTTTACCGGTACTTTCCAGGCCCCCGCAGACTGGGATGCGGCCGAGCGCGAGGAGTACTTTGGCGACTGCGCGCCCGAACTGTTCGTCACGGCCCGTATCGAGTGCGAGGCCAAGCCGGAGGCGGCCGGCTTCTTCGAACCCGAGATCGGCGATTACGTGGCGACCATGCCGGGGCTGGGCGAGGTGCTGATGTTCTATGTGCACGACTTCCTCGATGAGGAGGACGGCGCAACCTACATTCTGGTTCGCGACGAAGAGCTGCTGGACTAAGGCCATCCGGACTGGTTGGCGCCCAGCTAACGTTGCTGGCACTCAACAGCCGTAGCGCCTGAGCTTCTTCCCCTGGAGGGTCAGCGTGGCGGCTGTTGTTCGCGCAGCAGTCGTTGCAGTTCATCGCTGATGGGCATCGGGGCGAAGGCGCTGACCCGTGCCCGTCCGCTGTTGCCGCTGGGCACCCAGATCCTGGAAAACAGCAGCGCGGCGATGATCCGCGGAACCTGACCCGCCACCTCACGCAGATCGCCGCTGCGCCAGCCTAACAGCAGCATCTGCCAGTGCGTGCGGGCATGTCGCAGCGGCAGGCGCTGGCTGAGAATGTGCGCGCGTTCCAGCCAGCGGAAAGCGTCGGGGTAGTCTGCCTGCCGGCTGGCCGTGTCGGCCTGTAGCAAGGCGTCTTCGATAGCGTGGTGCAGTGCTGTTTTCATCACGGTTCTCCTGGGTTCTATTTGCGCAGCAGGCGCAGGCCGTTGAACACCACCAGCAGGCT
>JBFKAF010001075.1:0-1061 GCA_041621735.1 Pseudomonas sp. | reverse complement strand
TTTGTCCGCCAACTCCCATGTGTTCTTGGGGTTCTCGCCTTTGCTGCTGTGTTGTCTGTAGCGCAGGCCGCCGATGCCCCTCCCGCGCCGGAGGTGCTGGTGGAGACCGCACAGGTCGCACCGCTGGAGCTGGAACTGGAGTACTCGGCCCGTACCGCGGGCTTTCGCGAAGTGCAGGTGCGCGCCCAGGTCAGTGGCATCCTTCAGGAACGCACTTATCTGGAAGGCAGTCAGGTCAAGCAGGGCCAGTTGATGTTCCGGATCGATCCGCGCACCTATCAGGCCGCCTTGGCCCGCGCCAAAGGCGCGTTGGCTCAAGAGCAGGCGCGTTACCGGCAGACCGAGCGCGACTTGCGGCGTATCCGCGAGTTGCAGAAGAAGGGTTTCGCCAGCGAGAGCGAGCTGGACAACGCGATCTCCAACTTCGAGCAGAGCAAGGCGAATATCCAGGCCGCCGAGGCCGAGGTGCAATCCAAGCAGATCGATCTCGACTACACCACGGTGAAGGCGCCGATCTCTGGCATCACCAGCCGCGAAACCGTTTCCGAGGGCAGCCTCATGGTGGCGGGCGATCCGAACGCCAGCCTGCTGACCAATATCACCCAGCTCGACCCGATTTTCGTCAACTTCGCCGCCCCGGATACCGACGTGACCGTGGTGCGTAGCGGCCTGAACAGTGGCGCGCTGACCTTGCCTGAAGACCAGCACATGAGCGTCGAAATCAAGTTCGGCGACGGCTCGGTTTATCCATTGACCGGCAAGGTGGACTTCACCGGTAGCCTGATCGACCGCAGCACCAGCACCGTCAGTGCCCGCGCCGTGGTGCCCAACCCGGAGCAGAAACTGCTTCCCGGCCAGTTCGTGCGGGTCGTGGTCAAGGGCATCACCCTGCCCAGCGCCATCACCGTGCCGGAACGCGCGGTTGCACAAGGTCCGCGCGGTACCTTTGTGTATGTGGTCGACGATCAGGGTATCGCGCGCATGCGGCAGGTCAGCACCGGGCGCACCGCCAAAGGTCGCTGGGTGATCGAGTCCGGCATCGGCGCCGGTGACCGGGTGAT
>JBFKAF010001074.1:0-1061 GCA_041621735.1 Pseudomonas sp. | reverse complement strand
CTGCGCTTGAATGGCCAGACGGTGAACGGCCTGTTCTGCCTGGCCAGTCTCGGCGAGGCGCACCGGCAGTTGCTCGAGCGTCTCTGCGACCTGCTCATCGAAGGGCGCGGCGCGGCATTCAGCCAGGCCACCAGCAGCCGCACTGTGCTCGAGGCGCTGGGCGGCGATGTACCTGACGACTGGCCGACGCGGCGGGTGACCCTGGCCAACGTCCATGGCTTGCATGCGCGCCCGGCCAAGGCGCTGACCGAGATTGCCCAGGCGTTCGCCGGTGAGGTGCGGGTGCGCCTGGCCGGCGAACCCGGACGCGGGGTGTCGGCCAAGAGCCTGAGCAAATTGCTCGCCCTGGGTGCCCAGCGCGGCCAGGAGCTGGAGTTCAGCGCCGAACCGGCCATCGCCGCCGATGCATTGTCAGCACTGGAAGCCGCCGTGCAAGCGGGGCTGGGGGAAACCCTGGAGCCTCTGCCGGTGTCCGCCGAACAACCAGCGCTCAGCGCCGTGGCAGCACCTGATCCTATGCCCGGCGCGCCGGCCAAGCTGCAGGCCCCGGCTGCGGGGGCGCGGTTGCAGGCGGTCGCCGCCGCGCCGGGTATCGCCATAGGCCCGGCGCTGGTGCGGGTGCCGCAGACCTTCGAGTATGCGCAGCATGGCCAGGGCCTGGTCGTCGAGCGCCAGCGTCTGGCCACGGCGCTGGAACAGGTGGACGCGGATATCCAGCGGCTGGTCGAGTCCTGCGACGACGTCAACGTGCGCGACATCTTCATCACCCATCAGGCGATGCTGCGCGATCCCGCCTTGCGCGAGGACGTCGAGGCGCATCTGGCCGAGGGGCTGGGCGCCGAAGCCGCCTGGCTGGCTGAGACCGAAGCCGCCGCGCGACAGCAGGAGGCCTTGCATGATGCGCTGCTGGCCGAACGCGCCGCCGACTTGCGTGACATCGGCCGCCGCGTGCTGGCGCACCTGTGTGGCGCCGACAGCCTGACGGAACCTGAGGAACCCTACATCCTGGTGATGGACGAGGTGGCGCCCTCGGATGTCGCCAGCCTCAACCGTCGGCGCGT
>JBFKAF010001073.1:0-1062 GCA_041621735.1 Pseudomonas sp. | reverse complement strand
TCCTTGCTGTATCTGGTCGACCGCTACGGCGACAAGAGCATCTACGACGTCGACTTCGAGTACTACCCAGGGCGTACGCCGCAGGACAATGCGGTCGGCCTGATGGAGCTTGATCACCTGACCCACAACGTCAAACGCGGGCAGATGGATGTCTGGTCGGGCTTCTACGAGCGCATCGCCAACTTCCGCGAAATTCGCTACTTCGATATCGAAGGCAAGCTCACCGGCCTCTTGTCCCGTGCCATGACCGCGCCGTGCGGCAAGATCCGCATCCCGATCAACGAGTCGGCCGACGACAAGTCGCAGATCGAGGAATTCATTCGCGAGTACCACGGCGAAGGCATCCAGCACATCGCCCTGAGCAGCGAAGACATCTACGCCACCGTGCGCAAGCTGCGCGCCAACGGCGTGGACTTCATGAAAACCCCGGACACCTACTATGCCAAGGTCGACACCCGCGTCGCCGGTCACGGCGAGCCGACCGATGTGCTGCGCGAGCTGAACATCCTGATCGATGGCGCGCCGGGTGACGACGGCATCCTGCTGCAGATTTTCACCAACACGGTGATCGGCCCGATCTTCTTCGAGATCATCCAGCGCAAGGGCAATCAGGGCTTCGGCGAGGGCAACTTCAAGGCCCTGTTCGAGTCCATCGAGGAAGACCAGATCAAGCGCGGTGTCATCAAGGCCGAATGAGCCGAAAACCGTAGGGTGGGTTAGCGGCGCAATATACGAAGCTTATGGCCGGCACGGTGCACGGGCGGCGCGTAACCCACCAAGCCGAATCCAGGCCTACATCGTGGTGGGTTATGGCGCGTAAGAATCAGTCGTGTGATTGCGTACGGTGGAGCGCTTAACCACCCTACGAAACACAGGTCGAATCGAGGAGACACCGGCATGAGCCGCAAATGGATCAGCTTCCCCCTGCGTGAAGGCGAGTGCTCGCGGCAGGCGCACTGCGACTTCCCCCAGGACACCTATGAACGCGAGATGGGCCGTGAAGGTTTCTTCGGGCCCACCGCGCACCTGCATCACAAACACCCGCCCACCGGCTGGATCGAC
>JBFKAF010001072.1:0-1064 GCA_041621735.1 Pseudomonas sp. | reverse complement strand
GTGGCCGCAGCACCTGCTGCACCACTGCTCAAGCGTCGATCAAGATCCTGGTAACGCTCCAGGCCTTGTTGCTTCAATCGCTCAATTTCATTCTGCTGCTCTTCAAGCATACCGCGCAGCTGCGCGATCTCCTGCTGCATCTGTTGCAGCTGATTGAACAGCATGCCCTGCGCCGAGGCAGGGGCCTCAGCCCCTCCCCCGGCGTAGGCGCCGGACGTGTCATAACCAGGCGATGGATAACTACTGCCGTAACCGGCATTGTTATCCACCACAGGAACCTCAGCCCAAGCCGCGAGCGGCAGGCTGAGCGCCAAAACGGTTAAAGCACGACGGCACATACGCATGGCGAATTACTTACGCAGTTCGACGCGACGGTTCTGAGCCCAGGACTGCTCGTCGTTACCGGTAGCAATCGCACGCTCTTCGCCGTAGGAAACCAGCTCCAGCTGAGCAGGGGAAACGCCCTGCAGTACCAGGTAGCGCTGCACGGCCTTGGAGCGACGCTCGCCCAGAGCCATGTTGTATTCACGGGTGCCGCGCTCGTCAGCGTGGCCTTCCAGAACGACGCGAGCGCCGTTGCCTTTCAGGTCCTTGGCGTGAACGTCGAGGGCGCGCATGGCTTCCGGCTTCAGATCCGAGCTGTCGTATTCGAAGTAGAAGGTGGTGATAGCGCGCAGGGCCGCTTCTTCGCTCAGGCTGCCGTCGACAGCACCGGTGTCGGTACCGTAACCGGCATTCGGGTCGATTGCGCCTTCGCCAGCAGCATCGCCGCCCTTGGAAGAACAACCAACAGCAACGGCGAGAGCCAAGCTCAGAGCAGCAAATTTACCGAATTTCAGCATTTCCATCATGTAACTCCTAATGAACCCCAGTGTGTTAAGCAGTATTTCAAGCAGTAGCAAAGGTGTAGCGCCGCATCAGTTCAGGTAGGGGGACCAGGAAGGCTCTCGAACTTCGCCTTGAGCGGTAGGAAGAGGGAGCCTAACGCGACCATTGGTGGACGCTAACATCAAGACTCCCCGACCCTGCTGGCGGGTGGCGTAGATTATCATGGTGCCGTTAGG
>JBFKAF010001071.1:0-1068 GCA_041621735.1 Pseudomonas sp. | reverse complement strand
CCATCGGCGCGGACAAGAGCGCGCTGCTGCACAGCCCCGAGGTCGAACTGGACGGTGACAGCGCCGCCCTGCTGGAGCTTGCCGGCATCCTCCAGGACCTGGAGCTGGACTGGGAATACGAGCTGTCGCGCTGGCTCGGCCCGGTCGGCAGCCAGTTGCTCGGCGGCCACCTGCGCAGCCGCGCCAACTGGGCCAACCAGACCCTCGACAGCCTGCGTCTGAACCTCGCCGACTACCTCAGCGAAGAGTCGCGCAACCTGGTTGGCCGGCGCGAGGCCGATGCGCGGTTCGCCGAACTGGATAGACTCAAGCTCGCCCTCGAGCGCCTCGATGCGCGTTTCGAGCGCATCGCCCAACGCCATGATAAGCCCACCGCATGAAGCTGCTTGCCGTCCGCCGCCTGTTCCGTATTCAACGCGTAGTGATCCGCTATCGGCTGGATGACCTGCTGCTGGCCCTGCCTCTGCCGCTGTGGATGAGAGCGGTGCGCTATGCGCTGCCATGGCGCTGGTTGCCACGCAGAAGCTTGTCGCTGTCGCGCGGCGCACGACTGCGTCTGGCCCTGGAGGAACTCGGGCCGATCTTCATCAAGTTCGGCCAACTGCTCTCCACCCGGCGCGACCTGCTGCCGGGGGATATCGCCGATGAACTGGCCAAGCTGCAGGATCAGGTGCCGCCCTTCGACCCGGAACACTCGCGGGCATTGATCGAGACCCAGCTGGGCGCCAAGGTCAGCGAGGTATTCGCTCGCTTCGACAGCAAACCGCTGGCTTCGGCTTCGGTCGCCCAGGTGCATGCCGCGCAGCTGAAGAGCGGTGAAGAAGTGGTGGTCAAGGTCATTCGCCCAGGCCTGGGCCCGGTCATCCAGCAGGACCTGGCCTGGTTGTTCCTGCTGGCCAAACTGGCCGAGCGCGCTTCCACCGATGCCCGGCGTCTGCGCCCGGTGGAAGTGGTCAGCGATTACGAGAAGACCATCTACGACGAGCTCGACCTGCTGCGCGAGGCGGCCAACGCCAGCCAGCTGCGGCGCAACTTCGAAGGCTCGCCGCTGCTCTATGTGCCGCAGGT
>JBFKAF010001070.1:0-1068 GCA_041621735.1 Pseudomonas sp. | reverse complement strand
GCGCAGCACTGCGTTTATCTTCGCCACCTGGCCAGCGCAGTGGCCAACGTCGCTCGGACGGTTCCGGGCGCTTACGTTTCCGAGGAAAGCATGGCTGACCAAGCTCCGCGCCGCTTTGCGCGCATCGATCGACTCCCCCCCTACGTATTCAATATCACCGCCGAGCTGAAGATGGCCGCCCGCCGCCGTGGCGAGGACATCATCGACTTCAGCATGGGCAACCCGGATGGCGCCACGCCGCCGCATATCGTCGAGAAGCTGGTGCAAGTCGCGCAGCGCGACGACACCCACGGCTACTCCACTTCGCGCGGCATTCCGCGTCTGCGCCGAGCGATTTCCCGCTGGTACAAAGATCGCTACGCAGTGGACATCGACCCGGAAAGCGAAGCCATCGTCAGCATCGGCTCCAAGGAAGGCCTGGCTCACCTGATGCTGGCCACCCTTGACCATGGCGATACCGTGCTGGTGCCCAACCCCAGCTACCCGATCCACATCTACGGTGCGGTGATTGCCGGTGCCCAGGTGCGCTCGGTACCACTGGTACCCGGTGTGGACTTCTTCGCCGAACTGGAACGCGCCATTCGCGAGACCATTCCCAAGCCGAAGATGATGATCCTCGGTTTCCCGTCCAACCCCACCGCGCAGTGCGTGGAGCTGGATTTCTTCGAGCGGGTGGTGGCGCTGGCCAAGCAGTACGACGTGCTGGTGATCCACGACCTGGCCTACGCCGACATCGTCTACGACGGCTGGAAAGCCCCGTCGATCATGCAGGTCGAAGGCGCCAAGGACATCGCCGTGGAGTTCTTCACCCTGTCCAAGAGCTACAACATGGCCGGCTGGCGCATCGGCTTCATGGTCGGCAACAAGGAGTTGGTCAACGCCCTGGCGCGGATCAAGAGCTACCACGACTACGGCAGCTTCACCCCGCTGCAAGTCGCCGCCATCGCCGCCCTGGAAGGTGATCAACAGTGCGTGCGCGATATCGCCGAGCAGTACCGCCAGCGCCGTAACGTCCTGGTCAAAGGGCTGCATGAAATCGGCTGGATGGTCGAGAACCCCAAGGCGTCG
>JBFKAF010001069.1:0-1074 GCA_041621735.1 Pseudomonas sp. | reverse complement strand
CACCCAAGGAGCCGATCAATATCAATCTCAACGTGAAGATCGAGCACGAAATCTATATCAAGGTGGATAAAGCCCTGGACAGCATGTTCAGCGAATCCAGCGGACTGTTTTGAGGAGCCCGACCATGACCCTGTTTAAACGCCTTGCCGGCCTGTTACTGCTGCTCAGCCTGAGCCTGCCGGCCGCCGCGCTGAACCTCAACCAAGCCATGTCGGCCCTCGGCGACGCCAAGGCCAGCGGCCAGCTCGGCGAGATGCCCAACGGCTACCTCGGGGTGGTCAAAGGCGGCGGCCAGGCCAATGAAATCGCCCGTCTGATCAACCAGGCGCGGCGTAGCGAATACCAGAAACTGGCCAATGAAAACGGCATCAAGCTCAGCGACGTAGAAGCCATCGCCGGGCAGAAAGCCCTGGATAAGACCCCGCCCGGGCAATATATCCAGGTGCAGGGCCAGTGGCAGAGAAAGTGATAGGCGCGGGCAAGGTGGGTTGCGCGCAGCGATACCCATCAAAGCTTTTTGAGCCCAGCGCCTGAACCCTGCGCCCACAGGAATTTGCCCAGTGCCGCTGGCTAATCCACGTCGCCCCTATCTGCCTCGACCCTGCATATAGGCGATACCCAGTCCCGCCAGCATGATCAAGGCCATGCCGAGCAGCGCCCTGGCGTCCGGCACCTGATCGAAGACCAGCCAGCCGAACAGCCCGGCAAACAGTAGCTGGCCATAACTGAAGGGCGCCAGGATCGCCGGCGAGGCCTGGCGGAAGGCCAGGATCAGCAGCTGATGCCCGCACATGCCAATCACCCCGAGGCCGAGCAGGCCCAACAGGTGTTGCCACTGCGGGGTTTGCCAGAAAAACGGGATCAGCAGGCTGACAATCAGGCAGTTGATCGCCCCCGCGAGAAAATTGCTGGTCGCCGCGCTGTCATGCGCCGCGCTGATACGGGTGAGAATCTGATACAGGGCAAAGCACAGGGCCGCACCCAGCGGCCATAAGATAGCCGGCGTAAACATCGCACCGGCCGGCCGTACTATCACCAGCACCCCGATAAACCCCAGTACCACCGCCAGCCACT
>JBFKAF010001068.1:0-1080 GCA_041621735.1 Pseudomonas sp. | reverse complement strand
GCGAAGGGGGCGCCGAGGGCGAAGAAGCACATGGCCACGGCCAGCAAGGAGATGATCAGGTAGAGCAGGGCATGCACCGGGTTGGTGTGGGTGATGACCCGCAAGGTGGCAACCACGGCGACGCCAGCGGCGAAATAGAAGGCGAACTCCATCAGTGGCTCCTCGGGCTCATGGCAGCAATCCCTTGACGTTGACCGGCTCGGCCTCGTTCTGCGCGGCGCCCTTAGGTTTGCCGGCGATGGCCAGGCCGGCCACTCGATAGAAGTTGTAGTCCGGGTACTTGCCGGGGCCGGCAATCAGCAGGTCTTCCTTCTCGTAGACCAGCTCCTGGCGGTTGAACTCGGCCATCTCGAAGTCCGGGGTCAACTGGATTGCCGTGGTCGGGCAGGCTTCCTCGCACAGACCGCAGAAAATGCAGCGCGAGAAATTGATGCGGAAGAACTCCGGGTACCAGCGGCCGTCGCTGGTTTCGGCTTTCTGCAGGGAGATGCAGGCCACCGGACAGGCTACGGCGCAGAGGTTGCAGGCCACGCAGCGTTCCTCGCCGTCCGGGTCGCGGGTCAGCACGATACGCCCGCGGTAGCGCGGCGGCAGGTACACCTGCTCCTCTGGGTATTGCAGGGTGTCGCGCTTGCGGAAGGCGTGACTGAAGATCATCAGCAGGCTGCGCAGCTGGGTGTAGGTGCCGTGGAGGATGTGGAGAATGTGCTTGAACATGCCGGTTCTCCTCAGTTGGCGGCGACCAGCACCAGGGCGCCGGTCACCAGCAGGTTGATCAGGGTCAGTGGCAGGCAGAAGATCCAGCCGAACGCCATCACCTGGTCATAGCGCGGCCGCGGAATAGACGCGCGCAGCAGGATGAACAGCATGATGAAGAAGCTGGTCTTCAACGCAAACCAGGCAAACGGGGGCAGCAGCGGCCCGTGCCAGCCGCCGAAGAACAGAGTGACCAGCAGCGCCGAGATCAGCACGATGCCGATGTATTCGCCGACGAAGAACATGCCCCATTTCATCCCGGCGTATTCGATGTGGTAACCGTCGGCCAGCTCCTGTTCGGCTTCGGGCTGGTCGAAGGGGTGG
>JBFKAF010001067.1:0-1081 GCA_041621735.1 Pseudomonas sp. | reverse complement strand
CCGCAAGGGGTTCGATGCACTGATCCTGGCCCGTGGCGGCGGCTCCCTGGAGGACCTCTGGTGCTTCAACGAAGAGGCAGTGGCGCGCGCGATTGCCGCCTGCAACACGCCCATCGTCAGCGCCGTGGGCCACGAAACCGATGTCTCGATCAGCGATTTCGTCGCCGACGTCCGTGCTCCTACGCCCTCTGCCGCCGCCGAACTGCTGGCACCAGACAGCAGCGAACTGGTGCAACGCCTGCACAACTTGCAGCGCCGCCTGCACCTGCGCATGCAGCATCGCCTGGAGCGCGAGCGTATGCGCCTGGACGGCCTGAGCCGGCGCCTGCGCCACCCCGGCGAACGCCTGCGCCAACAGGCGCAACAACTGGATGATCTGGAGATGCGCATGCAGCGCGCCCTCGAACGCCAGCTGAACAACCGCCGCGAGCGCCTGGCCCGCCTGGAAACACGCCTCGCCGGCCAGCACCCTGGGCGCACCCTGCAGCTGCTGCGCCAGCGCCTCGACAGCCTCGCCGAGCGCCTGCCGCGCGCCATCCGCGAAGGCCTGAAAGAGCGTCGACTGCAACTGCAGAGCCAGATGCAAACGCTGCACGCAGTCAGCCCCCTGGCAACTCTCGGCCGCGGCTACAGCATCCTCCTCGACGAACGCGGCCGAGCCATCCGCAGCGCCGCCGAGACCCACCCCGGCCAGCGCCTCAAGGCCCGCCTGGCCGAGGGCGAACTGGATGTACGGGTCGAGGACAATCACCTGGAACCCGTGACACTTTCGCTGCTCGATTAACCATTTGCCGATGGCTGAACATGCCTCGTCCACCCGCCCAGAGGAAACCCGATGCGTCTGCTGCTGTTGATACTCGCCTGCTGCCTCGCCATGCCGGTCCATGCCGATGGCTTTATCAGCCGCCTGCTGAACCAGCCGGTACCCGGCGGCGTCGCGGTGATCGACCTCGGCCCGGCTGCCAGCGCGCCACGCGCCCGCTATCAAGACAAACCGCTGCTGGTGATCCACGAAGACGCCAAACGCTGGATTGCCATCGTCGGCTTGCCGCTCAGCACAAAGCCCGGCACCCAGCAGATT
>JBFKAF010001066.1:0-1081 GCA_041621735.1 Pseudomonas sp. | reverse complement strand
GCCGGAGGCCAGCAGGCCCGGCATCAGCAGATAGTTGGTGCGGCGAATCACCAGCACTACGCCCGGCGCCTCGGCCCGCAAACGCTTGATCAGTGGTGGCAACAGACCGAATTCGACGTCATCGGACAAACCAATGCGGAACACCGCAGTGCTGGTCGCCGGGTTGAAGTCGGCGGCGCGGCTGACGGCTGTGGAGATAGAGTCCAGCGCCGGCGTGAGCAGGGCGAAGATCTCCTGCGCCCTGGCCGTGGGCTCCATGCTGCGCCCGGTGCGAACGAACAGCGGATCGTCGAACAGGCTGCGCAGGCGGGAGAGGGCTGCGCTGATGGCCGGTTGACCAAGAAACAACTTTTCCGCCGCGCGGGTCACACTGCGCTCATGCATCAAGGTTTCAAAAACGATCAACAAGTTGAGATCGACTCTGCGGAGGTCGTTGCGGTTCATCCGGTGTCCATTTTGGGTGTGGGGCGCGGGACTCTGCGGGTTTCAGGCTAATGCGGAACACAGTGGATAGGCAATACACAACTCAAGGTCAGTGATATTTAGCGGCTGTATCATCAGCGACAGGCATGGTGATTATCAGTTTCGGCAGGTGGCATTGCTGGTAAAGCCCAGATAAAGTCCATGGCATTAGGGGTTAACCGGCGAGGTTTGCGATGTCCCGCATCATTCGTTTTCATCAGTTTGGCGAAGCCGACGTTCTCAAGATTGAAGAGCGTCAATCTCCAACACCAGGCGCAGGCGAGGTACTTTTGCGCGTTGGCGCCATTGGCGTCAGTTGGTATGACGTGCTCTGGCGGCAGAACCTGGCAACCACACCGGCCCAGCTGCCGGCAGGGCTCGGCCATGAACTGGCCGGTGAAGTGCTGGCCGTGGGCGAGGGTGTCGATGATCTGGCGGTCGGCGACAAGGTCGCCAGTTTCCCCGGGCACAGCATCAACCGTTACCCCAGCTATGCCGAAGAAGTGGTGCTGCCACGCAGTTCCTTGACCCGTTACCCGGATGGGCTGACCCCACAACAAGCCAGCGTGCACTACCTGCCATCGCTAGTCGGCTGGTTCGGCTTCACCGAACTGGCTCG
>JBFKAF010001065.1:0-1082 GCA_041621735.1 Pseudomonas sp. | reverse complement strand
TCATCTCCAACAGCTCCTCGAGCAGATCCTCCGCGCTTTCATCATCGATGCTGTCGATTTCGCTTTGTGACTGGCCGTTGGTGCCGTGGCACTGGAAACATTGCGTCGCCAGCAGGCGTCCGGCCGGAGGCTCGGCCGATGGATCGGTATGTTCGGCGGCCCATACAGGTGCACTGCCCGCCGCGAGCAGGGTAAAGGCTATGAGTGGAATGGCTAAGTGTTTCACCGTCTGACCCTCTTGAGAGTTGATCTGCTTGAACTACGGTGAACCTTGGCGCAGACGATGCCCTCCCATCAGCTGATGGGCTACGGGTTAAATGCGCCAATTCCTTGGTGGGATGTTGCACAAGGGATTCGACTGCCAAAGAGGTTTAATCGTTTCTAAATTAGCCGCCCCACATGGGCCTTTCGTCTGAAAAAGATTAAGACCAAAGTCTGATTCGCAACTCAACCCAACAGCAAGCCCGCCGCATCGTCTCCCTGCTCGCTGCACGTAACAGCCTTAGGCTTTGGTCAAGGCTCAGTCTTGGGTAAAATGCAGCCCGTCCTGCCCCCGCCTTGGAATTTTCGTGCGCCAGCCCCCCGACCGCCTCTTCGCTCAGCCCCTGTCCCAAGTACCGGACTTCACCTTCAATGAGGACGTGGTGCGGGTATTCCCGGACATGATCAAACGCTCGGTGCCCGGCTACCCGACCATAGTCGAGAACATCGGCGTACTCGCCAGCCAGTTCGCCCAGCCACACAGCGTCCTGTATGACCTCGGCAGCTCCCTCGGGGCGGTCACCCAGGCGCTGCGTCGGCACGTACAGATCGAGGATTGCCGGGTGATCGCGGTGGACAACTCCAGCGCCATGGTCGAGCGCTGCCGCGAATACCTGCATGCGCAAGATTCGATGTTCCAGGAGCTGCTGCCGGTCGAGGTGATCGAGACCGACATTCTCAGTCTGGAGTTCCAAGCCACCTCACTGGTGGCGCTGAATTTCACCCTGCAGTTCATCGACCCCGAACAGCGCCTGATCCTCCTGGCCCGCATCCGCCAGGCCCTGCTACCGGGCGGCGCGCTGATTCTCTCGGAGAAACTG
>JBFKAF010001064.1:0-1084 GCA_041621735.1 Pseudomonas sp. | reverse complement strand
GGGCTGCGCTATTAGCGGCTGCCGCGCAGCTACTCGCCGAGGGTGGTCTGGCCGTCATCAGTCTGCGTGAGGTGGCGCGCCGCGCCGGTGTTTCGCATAACGCGCCCTATCGGCACTTTCCCGATCGCGACAGCCTGCTGGCGGCGTTGGCGGCGCAAGCCTTCCATGAGCTGGCCGACTGGACGCGCGCGAGCGGGTCGCAGGGCCTGGCCGTGCTGGGGCAGCGCTATGTCGAGTTCGCTCTCGCGCAACCCGGGCGTTTTGCCCTGATGTTTTCCGCGGCACTGGACAAGGCGCGCTACCGCGAGTTACAGCAGGCGGCGACTGAGCTCTACGAGTTGCTTGGGCAGGCTGTGCGCGCGGCGGCGCCAACGCGCGACCCCTTGGTGGCGACGCTGGCGGCTTGGAGCCTGGTGCATGGTCTCGCCCAATTGCTCCTGGATCGGCAGCTGAGCGAGGCCATGCGCGGCGACCTGAGTGCGACCGAACTCAGTCAGCGGGTAACCCGGTTGTTTGCCGAGAGCCTCTAGCAGGTCGTTGAAAAACTACCTGCGTTGGCAATACTGCGTTAAAAACGGCCGCGGAATGCTCATTTGCAGCCAGTAAACTCCGCTTCCTCGGCCGTTTTTGCCTTGTCTTGCCTGCCTCGCCTACATTTTTCAACGGCGTGCTAGGCGGGCTGCGCCAGGGCCTCGGCGACGAAGTCGAGGCGATCCTGGCCGAAGTGCATCTGCTGGCCGACGAAGAACGTCGGTGCGCCGAAGACGCCGCGCTTGACCGCTTCATCGGTGGTGTCTTTCAGCCGTTGCTTGACTGCGTCATCGTTGATCATTGCTTCGAACGCCGCGCGATCCAGGCCGGCAGCGCTTAACACCTCGGCGAGCACCTCGGGATTGCCGAGGTTCTTCTGTTGCACCCACATGGCGTCGAAGACCGCGTGCAGGTAGGGCAGCAGCTGCGGCGTGTCGAGGTAGCCGGCGGCGCCCCGCATCAGCGTCAGGGTATTGATCGGGAAGTGCGGATTGAAGTGCAGGGCGACGCCATAGCGTGTGGCAAAGCGTGCCAGGTCTTGCAGCATGTAGCG
>JBFKAF010001063.1:0-1084 GCA_041621735.1 Pseudomonas sp. | reverse complement strand
GCAAGAAACCGCGAAGGCCTGCTGGATGTGTTGCAGCGCGCCGGGGTCGCGGTGTTGTGGCGCGATAACAACTCCGGCTGCAAGGGCGCATGCGACCGGGTGCCGACCGACGACGTGTCGCACCTGCAGATTCGCGACCTGTGCGCGGGCAATGAGTGCCACGACGAGGTGTTGCTCAGCGGCCTGCAAAGCTACCTGGACAGGCTCGATCACGATGCCGTGGTGGTGCTGCACATGAAGGGCAGCCATGGCCCGGCGTATTTCAAACGCTACCCGGCGGCATTCGAGAAATTCGCTCCGGTGTGCCAAGACAACCAGCTCGACCGTTGCTCGGCCGCCAGCATAGTCAATGCCTACGACAACTCCCTGGCCTATACCGACCATGTGCTGGCGCAAACCATCGAATTGCTCAAGGGCAACGCCGCGCGCTTCGACAGCGCCATGCTCTATATGTCCGACCACGGTGAATCCCTGGGCGAGAATGGCCTCTACCTGCACGGCCTGCCTTACGCCATGGCGCCGAGCGAGCAGACCCATGTGCCGATGATCCTATGGCTATCGGCAGGGCTGGAACAACGCTCGGGCATTCAAGCCAGTTGCCTGGCCAAACACCGGGACGTCGCCTACTCGCACGACAACCTGTTCCACTCGATCCTCGGCCTGATGGATGTGCGTACCTCGGCGTACCAGCCCGAGCGCGACCTGTTCCGCCAATGCCTGCCGCAGAACACCGCGTCGGTGGACAGCGCAGTGCTGGGCCGTGGGGTACCGGCCAGCGGCGTGAATTGATGGCGTCAGCGGTAAGCGGCAGGCGCAATGCTGATAGGCGGGAGTATCCAGTGCACCTCTGTAGCGAGGTCGCTCAGGGCATGAACATGGACAGGTCCAGCGGCAGCTCATCGCCCAGCCACGCCGCATGGGTGGTGTGGTCGGCCAAATCATCACCGGTCACCCCATGCACCAGTACGGACAAACCCTGGCGGTTGGCCTCCAGCCAAGGCAGCAGTCGATCGAACTGCGCGTGGTCGAAAGACAGCTGGCAGCTCCAGCGCGGATGCGGGCCAACCAGGCGTTGATGAATGCG
>JBFKAF010001062.1:0-1086 GCA_041621735.1 Pseudomonas sp. | reverse complement strand
GATCCCCCCGTCGTAACCGCTGCTGTCCCAGTCCTCCCCCTTGTGCGCCAGGGCCGGATACTCGTCGGCCAGGCCGACGCCGTGAACCACGCAGCAGTAGCGGTTGTGCTGGTAGGGCTGAGGAATGTCCCAGGCGCGCTGGACGAAGTCGCGGTGACTGATGCCGGGGCGCAGCAGGTCCATGTTGTGGTGCACCTGCTCGAAGGCCAGGGCATACAGCTTGCGCTGCTCGGCGGTGGGCGCGACATGGCCGACCGTCCAGGCCCGGGAAATGTCGGCGCAGTAGCCGTAGGGGCCGATCAGGTCGGTGTCGAACGAGACGATTTCACCCTGCTGCATCACCCGCTCGCTGGACTCCTGCATCCACGGATTGGTGCGCGGCCCGGAGGCCAGCAGGCGGGTCTCGATCCATTCGCCGCCGTGGCGGATGTTCTCGTAGTGCAGCCAGGCCCACAACTGGTTCTCGCTCATGCCCGGACGCTGCTCGTCGTGCATGCGCTGGATGCCTTTCTCGCACACGGCGATGGTCCAGCGCATCAGCTCCAGCTCGGCGGCGGATTTGATCCTGCGCGCCTCCTCCATCAGGCTGTGACCCTCGACCAGGGTCAGGCCCTGCGCCTGCAACAGCTCGAGGCCCTCGAAGTCGGCCTTGTCCACCGCCAGCCGCGCACCCTCACCGGCATGCTGACGCAGCAGCTCGACGATTTCCGCGGCCCACAGCTTGGCCTTCTCACTGATCCGCGAACCGGCGCCGAAATAGCTCCAGCTCACCGCATGCCGAATCTCGTCGAGCAGGCCGTTGCCCTCGTGCAGGTGCTCGCAGTTGTGGAACTCGAAGAGAATCACCGGACCGGTGGCAAACACCAGGGCGTAACGGGCGAAGTTGTGCAGCGTCCACACCTGCATGTTCGAGGTGTCGGTGGCGTAGCGGATGTTCACCGGGTCGTACAGCAGGATGGCCGCGCAATCGGCGGCCAGCAGTTGCTCGCGCACCCGCTGCAGGCGATAGGCCCGCGCCGCCTCCAGGGTCTGGGCGCTGACCGGGTTACGCAGGGGCTGGTTGGCGGACTCGCCGCTCGGGTACTT
>JBFKAF010001061.1:0-1086 GCA_041621735.1 Pseudomonas sp. | reverse complement strand
GTCGCCGGCTTTCAGACCGAGCGCGGCATCGCCGTGTCGGCGGTGCATCTGCTGCAGTACCTGCGCGACGGGGTGCAGCTGGTCGATGGCGCGTCCGGGCATTTCGGCGAAGTGCTGCTCAGCCCGCCGGGGCAGGCCGCGCTGCTGGTGTTCGAGGCCCGTCGCTATTCGCAGCACGCCCAGATGCTGTGCCGCAAGGCGCGCGAGGCGGGCATCGCGGTGACCCTGGTGACCGACCCTTATTGCGAGTGGGCGGACAGCCACGCCGATGAGGTGTTCCGCGTGCCCACCGAGATGAACCTGTTCTGGGAGTCGACGGCGGCGATGCTGTCGCTGGTCCATCTGCTGGTCAACGAGGTGTTCCGCAACCTGGGCCCCGAGGTCGAAGCGCGTCTGGACGCTACCGCCGCGCTGCATAACGAGTTTGTCGGCTACACCACGTCGCCGGGATTCAGCAAGAAAAGCCATAACAACAACTAGAGGTGAAGCATGAATCGAGTCATGGGTTTAGCAGCTGCATGTGCGTTGGCGTTGGGCGGCATGGGCGCCGCGCAGGCAGAAACGCTGCGTATCGCCACCGAGGGGGCCTATCCGCCGTTCAACTACGTCGACTCGGACAATCAGCTGCATGGCTTCGATGTGGATATCGCCAAGGCACTGTGCAGCCAGATGCAGGTGGAGTGCACCCTGGTCGCGCAGGATTGGGACGGCATCATTCCGGCCCTGATGGCCAGGAAGTACGACGCCGTGGTGGCGTCCATGGTGGTGACCGAGGAGCGGCAGAAGCAGATCGGCTTCACCGACCGCTACTACCGCACCCGCCTCGCCGTGGCGGTGCCGATGGATTCCGCGCTGGCCGACACCACGCCGGCCGCGCTGGACGGCAAGGTCGTCGGCGCCCAGTCGTCCTCGACCCAGAGCATCTACGCCGAGGACGTCTATGGCGCGGCCGGTGCCGAGGTCAAACTCTATCCGACCCAGGACGACGCCAACAGCGACCTGGCCAACGGCCGCCTGGATGCGGTGGTCAACGACAAGTTCCCGCTGCTCGACTGGCTGGCCAAGAGCGGCAAGGACTGCTGCAAG
>JBFKAF010001060.1:0-1088 GCA_041621735.1 Pseudomonas sp. | reverse complement strand
CTGGTGTGCGGGGCGATCCTCGGCTACGCCGCGGTACGCTTCAAGGTCGAAGGCGACCCCATCGCCGAGCAGGTCAACGCCCTGCTGCCGCAGACCCAATGCGGCCAGTGCGGCTACCCTGGCTGCAAGCCCTACGCCGAAGCCATTGCCGCCGGCGACAAGATCAACAAATGCCCTCCAGGCGGCGAAGCGACCATCCAGGCGCTGGCCGACCTGCTGGATGTCGAGGCGGAACCGCTGGACGCGGTGGAAGGCGAGAAGCCGCAGATGGTCGCCTACATCCGCGAGGCCGAGTGCATCGGCTGCACCAAGTGCATCCAGGCCTGCCCGGTCGACGCCATCGTCGGCGCGGCCAAGCAGATGCACACGGTGATTGTCTCCGAATGCACCGGCTGCGACCTCTGCGTCGAACCCTGCCCGGTGGACTGTATCGACATGATTGCCGTGGGTAGCACGGTGCAGACCTGGAAATGGAACCAGCCACTGGCGCCCGGCCAGTTGATCGCCAGCGACCGGGGACAGGCGGCATGAACGCATCGCAGATTTGGGACATTCCCGGCGGCATTCACCCGCCCGAGCACAAGGCGCTATCCAACGCCACGGCGATTCAGCCGGCGCCGCTGCCCAAACGCCTGGTCCTGCCGCTGAACCAGCATATCGGCGCACCTGCCGAACCCGTGGTGGCACTCGGCGAGCGCGTGCTCAAGGGCCAACTGATCGCGGCCGCCAACGGTTTCGTCAGTGTACCGGTGCATGCGCCGACCTCGGGCACCATCAGCTTTATCGGCCCCCAGCCTTACCCGCACGTGTCCGGCATGCTGGCCCCGGCCATCGTCATCGACAGTGACGGTCTGGATGAATGGTGCGAACTCACGCCCTGTCCGGATTTTCGCAGCCTGGAACCGGCCGACCTGCTTGAGCGCATCCGCCAGGCCGGGATCAGCGGCCTGGGCGGCGCCGGCTTCCCCACCGCGGTCAAACTCACCGCACGGCCGACGCAGAAGATCCACACCCTGGTGCTCAACGGCACCGAATGCGAGCCCTACATCACCGCCGACGACCGACTGATGCGCGAGAAGGCCGCCGAG
>JBFKAF010001059.1:0-1088 GCA_041621735.1 Pseudomonas sp. | reverse complement strand
CTTGCAGTGGTCATGGGCGACCAGGGCAATGCGCTTGCGCGCCGGCAGGGTGGCGCGGGTAAAGCTGATACGGCTCATGTGGGTGTCCTGGTCTGTTCGCTGGGTAGCGCGTCGCTCGATGCCAGCCTGCGGCTGATCAAAGGTTCGGTAGCCCGATGCAATCCGGGGCGATGACCTGCCGGATTGCATTCGTATATGGACTCCTACAGGGCAGGCGTGCTGCCCGGTGAGCTCTCAAGGGGCATTGCACAGGGCCAGGCAGCTGTCGAGCATGCGGTTGGAGAAGCCCCATTCGTTGTCGTACCAGGCCATGACTTTGACCAGCTTGCCACTGACCTTGGTGTGATTGGCATCGAAGATCGACGACAGCGGGTTGTGGTTGAAGTCGCAGGACACCAGCGGCAAGGTGTTGTAACCCAGCACCGGCGAGTTCTGGCTGGCTGTCTTGAGCAGGGCGTTGACCTGTTCGGCGCTGGTCTCGCGTCTTACCTGCAGGGTCAGGTCGACCAGCGAGACATTGACCAGCGGTACCCGCACGGCCATGCCGGTGAGCTTGCCGGCCAGCTCTGGCAGGACCAGGCCGACCGCCTCGGCGGCGCCGGTCTTGGTGGGAATCATCGACTGGGTGGCCGAGCGCGCCCGATAGGGGTCGCTGTGGTAGACGTCGGACAGGTTCTGGTCGTTGGTGTAGGCGTGAATGGTGGTCATCAGGCCGTGCTCGATACCCAGTTCGCGCTGCAGCACCTGGGCCACCGGGGCCAGGCAGTTGGTGGTGCAGGAGGCGTTGGAGATAATCTCGTGGGACTGGCGCAGAATAGCGTGGTTGACGCCGTAGACCACGGTGGCGTCGGCGCCCTTGGCCGGCGCCGAGATGATCACCTTGCGTGCGCCGGCGCTCAGATGGGCCGCGGCTTTGTCGCGCTCAGTGAACAGTCCGGTGCATTCGAAGACCACATCGATCAGGTGGGCTTTCCAGGGCAGCTCGGCGGGGTTGCGGATGGCGCTGACGGCGATGCGGTCACCGTTGACCGTCAGGCTTTCACGGTCGGCTTCGACCGTGCCGGCGAAGGCGCCGTGCACGCTGTCGT
>JBFKAF010001058.1:0-1089 GCA_041621735.1 Pseudomonas sp. | reverse complement strand
GACCCGCTCGAATCCCCCCACAACCAGCCGCTTGAGGTACAGCTCCGGAGCGATGCGCAGGAACATCTGCAGATCCAGGGCGTTGTGATGGGTCTCGAAGGGTTTGGCCGCGGCGCCGCCTGGAATGGTCTGCAACATCGGCGTTTCCACTTCGAGGTAGTCGCGCTGCATGAGGAAGCTGCGGATGTGGGCGATCACCTGGGAGCGCACGCGAAAGCTCTGGCGCACCTCTTCGTTGACGATCAGGTCGACGTAGCGCTGACGGTAGCGCTGTTCGGTGTCAGTCAGGCCGTGGTGCTTGTCCGGCAGCGGACGCAGCGACTTGGTCAGCAGGCGCACGCTGGTCATCTCGACGTACAGGTCACCCTTGCCGGAACGGGCCAGGGTACCTTCGGCGGCGATGATGTCGCCCAGGTCCCAGTGCTTGATCGCTTCCAGCGTCTCGGCCGGCAGGGTCTTACGGTTAACGTAGACCTGAATGCGCCCGCTCATGTCCTGAATCACCATGAAGGAGCCGCGGTTGAGCATGATGCGACCAGCGACCTTGACCGGGATAGCGGCTTCGGCCAGTTCTTCCTTGGTCTTATCGACGTACTGTTTCTGCAAGTCCGCGCAGTAGCTGTCGCGACGGAAATCGTTGGGGAAGGCGTTGCCCTGCTCACGCGCGGCGGCAAGCTTTTCCTTGCGCAGGGCAATCAGCTTGTTTTCTTCCTGTTGCAGTTCGTGCTGGTCGAGTTGCTGGTCGCTCATGTCTTTAAAATTTCCATCACAGGTTCGTTGCACTCGCCAAGGCGAGGGGCTTGCTTCGGCAGCCGCGTTGTCAGGCCAGGCTTACAGCCCTTGCTTGAGGCTGGCCACAAGGTAATCGTCGATATCGCCGTCGAGCACGTTGCCGCAATCGCTGCGCTCCACGCTGGTCCGCAGGTCTTTGATGCGCGACTGGTCGAGTACGTATGAACGGATCTGATGCCCCCAGCCGATATCCGACTTGGTGTCTTCCAGCGCCTGCGAGGCGGCGTTGCGCTTTTGCATCTCCTGCTCGTACAACTTGGCCCGCAGCATCTTCATCGCGGTGTCCTTGTTGGCGTG
>JBFKAF010001057.1:0-1090 GCA_041621735.1 Pseudomonas sp. | reverse complement strand
GGCCACCGATGGCCTGAACAAACGCTCGATCGGCAAGGTCAGCATGGCGCCGAACGAGGGCCTGGTCGGCCTGGTCGGCACCCGCGAAGAGCCGCTCAACCTGGAAGATGCCGCCAGCCACCCACGCTTCCGCTACTTCGCCGAAACCGGCGAGGAGCGTTACGCCTCCTTCCTCGGCTCGCCGATCATCCACCATCGCCGGGTGATGGGAGTGTTGGTCATTCAGCAGAAGGAGCGCCGCCAGTTCGACGAGGGCGAGGAAGCCTTCCTGGTGACCATGAGCGCCCAGCTCGCCGGCGTTATCGCGCATGCCGAGGCGACCGGTTCGATCCGTGGCCTGGGTAAGCAGGGCAAGGGCATTCAGGAGGCCAAGTTTATCGGCGTGCCGGGCTCGCCTGGTGCCGCCATCGGTACGGCGGTGGTGGTCTTGCCGCCGGCCGATCTGGATGTGGTGCCGGACAAGACGGTCACCGACATCGATGCCGAGCTGGCGCTGTTTCAAACCGCCCTGGAAGGGGTGCGCGAGGATATGCGCAACCTCTCGGCGAAGATGGCCTCCCAGCTGCGTCCCGAGGAACGGGCGCTGTTCGACGTCTACCTGATGATGTTGGAAGACGCCGCCCTGGGCAACGAAGTGGTCAAGATCATCAAGACCGGACAGTGGGCCCAGGGTGCCTTGTGCCAGGTGGTCAGCGAACACGTCAATCGCTTCGAATTGATGGACGACGCCTACCTGCGCGAGCGGGCGTCCGACGTCAAGGATCTCGGTCGGCGCCTGCTCGCTTACCTGCAGAAGGCCCGTCAGCAGACCCTGGAATACCCGGATAACTGCATTCTGGTCAGCGAGGAACTGTCGCCCGCGATGCTCGGCGAAGTGCCGGAAGGCAAGCTGGTCGGCCTGGTCTCGGTGCTTGGCTCGGGCAACTCGCATGTGGCGATCTTCGCCCGTGCCATGGGCATTCCCACGGTGATGGGCGCGGTCGATCTGCCCTATTCGAAGATCGACGGCATTCAACTGATCATCGACGGCTATCACGGCGAGGTGTTCACCAACCCCAGCGAGATTCTGCGCAAGCAGTACGCCGAGGTG
>JBFKAF010001056.1:0-1090 GCA_041621735.1 Pseudomonas sp. | reverse complement strand
GCAGCTACGCGCCGAGGACAGGGTGGCGCTGGTGGCCTACGCCGGTGAATCACGGCTGGTGCTGGCGCCGACATCCGGCGCGGAAAAAGCCAAGATCGCTGCCGCCATCGAGCAACTGCGCGCGGGCGGTTCGACGGCCGGTGAATCGGGTATTCAGCTGGCCTACCAGCAGGCGCAGCAGGGCTTTATCGCTGGTGGGATCAACCGCATCCTGCTGGCTACCGATGGCGACTTCAACGTCGGCATCAGCGACTTCGCGTCGCTCAAGGCGCTGGCCGCCGAGCAGCGCAAAACCGGTGTGTCGCTGACCACCCTGGGCTTTGGTACGGACAACTACAACGAGCAACTGATGGAACAGTTGGCCGATGCCGGGGATGGCAACTACGCCTATATCGACAACCTGCGCGAGGCGCGCAAGGTACTGGTCGAGCAACTCAGTTCGACCCTGGCGGTGGTGGCCAGGGATGTGAAGATCCAGGTCGAGTTCAATCCGGCCCAGGTCAGCGAATACCGCCTGCTCGGCTACGAGAACCGCGCCCTGCGCCGCGAAGACTTCAGCAATGACAAGGTCGATGCCGGTGAGATCGGCGCCGGACACAGCGTCACCGCGCTGTACGAGATAGTCCCGGTCGGCCAGCGGGGGTGGTTGGAGCCACTGCGCTATCAGCGCGCCGCCAAGGTCGAGGGCAAGGCTGGCGAGTTGGCATGGCTGCGTATTCGCTACAAGGCCCCGCAGCAGGACGACAGTCGTTTGCTGGCGCTGCCAATCCAGCTGCCGCAGCGGGTCCCGCTCATCGCCGAAGCCAGCGAGGATTTGCGCTTTGCCGCGGCAGTGGCAGCCTTTGCCCAGCAGCTCAAGGGTGGACACTACACCGGCGAGTTCGACCTGGCGGCGAGTGCCGCGCTGGCGCGCAGCGCTAGGGGTGAGGATCGGCTTGGCTTGCGCGGCGAGTTCGTCCAGCTGGTCGAATTGACCCAGAGCCTGCAGAATTCGCTTCCGGGCCCAGTGCCGAATCCCCAACCCAGTAACGCTAAGGTCGATTGAGTGTGACTGCTAAGCCTGTTGCGAGTGTTTCTGCCGATGACGATG
>JBFKAF010001055.1:0-1091 GCA_041621735.1 Pseudomonas sp. | reverse complement strand
TTCTTACTTGATCGACGAAATCCGCGACATGCTCCTGGACTGTGGCCTGTTCAATAGTCTTTCGCCGAGCGAGGTGCTGAGCGTCGCGAGCTATTTCAATATCACCCAGTTCAAGCCGGATGCCGTCATCTGCAATGAAGGCGATGCAGGCAGCTTCATGTGCATTATTCATTTCGGCGCGGTGTCGGTGCGCAAGACCAACTCCAGTGGCGAACAGGTCGAACTCGCCAAGCTGCACAAGGGCCGCGCGTTCGGTGAAATGGCGGTACTCGATGGCGAAAGACGCTCGGCCAGCTGCCTTGCCGTCAGCGACTGCACCTTGCTGGTGCTGGCCAAGGACTCGCTGGACAAGATGCTGCAAGAGGCGCCGAAGTCCGCCGCCAAGCTGATCCGCGCCATCGCCGTGGGCATGTCCAAACGCCTGCGCATGATCGATGGCCAACTGGTCGAACAGCAACTCTAGGCGCAACGGTCACAGTTGGCGGCGCCCCATGACCGCTCGCATTCAGTCGGCGTCCTTGCTCGGCGGTTGCTTGCCCTGACTATTGCGCCGCAATTGCTGCTGCAACAGCGGCAGCTCGCCATCCGGCGGGGCCAGGGTGCCGCTCGGCAGGCTGGGGGCGAGACCGCTGCGATCACGGCCGGGCGTGAGCAGCGGCGGAGTGTTAGGCGCAGTGCTCGGCACGTGGCGCGGCTGCGGCACGCTGAAGGGTTGCGGCGTCGCCGTACCGGGCGCGCCAGCCGGACGATCATAGGGTGTGGGCTGCCGATCGTTCTGCGCATGCACCACCGCGCTGCACACTATGCTCAGGCACAGCAGTCCTGTTCTGGGCCAACGCATCCTCCACCTCCGTTATCGTGGCTCTCTGGCATTGGGCCGCACGCCAGGCGATAAGTGCCCGCAAGCTGTTCTCGCCGACCGCCAGCGGGACTAAACTAACCCCTAGCATCTGCAACCACCTACGGACACCCCCATGAGCTCAGATAAAACCTCGCCCACCGCCAAGCTCGACCGTATCCTCGCCGAGGCTCAGCGCAGCCGTGAAGAAGGTTACCGGGACAAAGCGCTGAAAATGTACCCGCATGTCTGC
>JBFKAF010001054.1:0-1093 GCA_041621735.1 Pseudomonas sp. | reverse complement strand
GGATGTCGCCGTTGGGCAGCTCATTGTCGAAGTCGACATACAGCTCGCGGATGAAGTCCAGGCGCTCGTTGAACTCGGGGAAGCGCAGGTCATTGCTGCTGGCGTCCAGGTAGTCGTCGATGCAGCCGCGGCTGTCCTTGTCGCAGGGCCGCACCGGCACGCCGAAGGCCACGCCGCCGCGGGTTTTGTGCAGGTTCTCGCCGAGCACGATCATGCCCTCGTTGGGGTTGCGCGCCTGGTCGAAGCCGAGCAGGGTGCCGGGCACGGTGAGGCCGCCGCCGTGGGGCACGCTGTTGCCGGCCACGCTGTTCTCCAGCTGAATGGCACTGCCCGCGCCGCTGCCGTATTCGCTGCTGTTGAGGTCGTAGACGCCGTCGTAGGTGCCACGGAAGGTGGCGTGGAAGGCGGTGTTGTTGAAATTCAGCTGGCCGAGGTCGCCGAACTTGCGGTCGGCGTTGACCTGCAGGGTGTTGCGGAATTTCGACAGGCCGACGCTATCGCGGGCGAAAGTGGCGTTCTCGACGAAACCGGTGACCTGCATCTCCTCGTCGGCCAGGACAGCGGCCAGCGGGGTCAGGCCGCAGCCCGCGCCCGCCAGCGTGGCCAGGGTCCAGTGTTTCAGGCTTTTTCTTATTCTTGTCTGCATGGCAGAACCTCTTGTGGTGGTGGTTGGTGCGCGCCGGCTCAGGCCGGTTGGCGCGCCTCGGGCAGCAGTCCGCCGCCCTGCTCCCGAAGGGCGGTCGACAGTGGATCGGTGGCAACTGGGGTAGCGCCGGGGCTGGTCGGTTCGGCGTCGTGGTCGGCGTGGATCACGCCGTCCTCATCGACATAGGCATCGGTGATGAAGCGCGGCTTGAACACCAGCACCCAGGCCGGGGCCAGCAACATGGCGGCGATGCCATTGATCACGATCATCACGCACAGCAGCTTGGCGGCGTCGGCCTGGAAGCGCAGGTCGGAGAGCAGCACCCACATGACGATGCCGGCCATCAGGGTCAGCGCGGTGAAGCTGATCGCCATGCCGGTGGTGGCGATGGCGCGGTGCACCGCGGCGGACAGGTTGCCGCTCTTGACCATCTCCTCGCGGATGCGG
>JBFKAF010001053.1:0-1094 GCA_041621735.1 Pseudomonas sp. | reverse complement strand
CTTTCGCGAGGAGGTCGTGCCGCAGCAACAGGCATTGTTCAAGAAACTGGCGCATGAGCAGACGCCACGGGCCATGTTCATCACCTGTGCCGACTCGCGCATCGTCCCCGAGCTGATTACCCAGAGCGATCCCGGCGACCTTTTCGTCGCCCGCAATGTCGGCAACGTGGTGCCGCCTTACGGGCAGATGATGGGCGGGGTGTCCACGGCTATCGAGTTCGCGGTGATGGCGCTCGGGGTGCATCACATCATCATCTGCGGGCATTCAGATTGCGGTGCGATGAAGGCGGTGCTCGACCCCGAGACCCTCAAGCGCATGCCGACGGTCAAGGCCTGGCTGCGCCATGCCGAAGTGGCCAAGACCGTGGTCGCGGACAATTGCGGCTGCGCCGATCACACTACCCTCGGCATCCTCACCGAGGAAAACGTCGTGGCCCAACTCGATCACTTGCGCACCCACCCCTCGGTAGCCTCGCGCCTGGCCAGCGGGCAGTTGTTTATCCACGGTTGGGTGTATGACATCGAGACCGGCGACATCAAGGCCTATGATGCCGAGCAAGGCACGTTCCGCCTGATCGGCAACGGCCCGCTGCCGATGGCCACGCCCCGCGCGCGTTACCCGCACGCCTGAAGCCCGGGCGGCTCAGGCCAGGCGTGCTGCCTGGCCGAGCTGACAGGCCAAATATTTAACCGCCTACGCCTCAGCCGGCCGCGCGGGTCTGGTCCAGCACCAGCTCGACACCCAATTGGCCGGAGAGGCAGGACCAGCGCTTCCAGGCCGCTTCGGTGTGCGGGTCGCTCAGGCGCTTGCGGTAGGCCGCCACCGAGTCCTGGGCGAAGCTGGCCTCATCGAGCATGCCGTCCACCGCGTGGTGCACGGCCTCATCCAGTTGGTTGGCGAAGGGTTCGCCGATCAGTTGATGGGCAATCAGGTTGGCCACCGTGGTGTCCAGTGGAATCAGCGGCTGGCCCAGGTGCGCGATATAGCGGTCGTTGACCTCCTCGACCAGGCGATGGGCCAGGTAGGCCTCATCGAGCAGGCCGTCGAGGCCGTCGTGCCCGGCCATGACGGCCGGCGGCTGGACAAAGAACTG
>JBFKAF010001052.1:0-1094 GCA_041621735.1 Pseudomonas sp. | reverse complement strand
CAGGTGCAGCGGCAGGTTCCACGACTTGGCGGTGAAGTAGCCGACCACCGCGTGATTGGTGTTGAGCAGGCGGTTCTCGGTGTCGACCACGCGGCGCTCGGCACTGGCGCTGTAATAGGCTTCTTCCAGCACCGTCATGTAATCGGGGAAGCGTTTGACCATCAGCGGAATGCCGCAGTTGTGGAACAAGCCCAGGGTGTAGGCCTCGTCCGGCGCCTGGTAGCCGATGCGCTTGGCCAGGGTCAGGCAGGTCATGGCCACGTCCTGGGCGCTGTCCCAGAAGCGGTTGAGGGTGACTATGGTCTCATCGCTCAGTTCGCCCTTGATCGACTGCGCATTGATCAGGTTGATCACCATGTCGCAGCCCAGCAGATTGACCGCCTGCTGGATCGAGGCGATGCGGTTGGCCAGGCCGAAGAACGGCGAATTGACTATCTTCAGCAGCGCGCCGGACAGGCCCGGGTCCTGGCTGATCAGCCTGGCGATGCTGCGCAGGTCCGGGTTGGGCATGACCTGCTCCATCTGCAGGTCGACCATGATTTGCGGCTGTGGCGGAACACTGATGCCTTGCAGGACTTTTTGAATCTGTTCGGCGCTGAGTTCGTGGGCCATGCCTACTGCTACTAGAGGGCTGAAGAGGGCCACAGTGTAGCCACTCTCCTGGCGCCTGTGCAGCCGTCGGCGACTAGCCCCGTGCGGGCCGTCGCCTGCGCTATAATCCCGGCCCTTTTCCGGAGAGCGCCCCCATGTCCCTGCCCAGCCTGCGCCTGAAAGCCAACGCCGATCGACGCCTGCGCGCCGGTCACCTGTGGGTCTACAGCAATGAAATCGATGTCGCCGCCACCCCGCTGAACGGCTTTGCCGCCGGCGACCAGGCGATTCTCGAGGCCGCTGGCGGCAAACCGCTGGGCGTGGTCGCCATGAGCCCGAACAACCTGATCTGCGCCCGCCTGCTGTCGCGCGACGTCAAGCACCTGCTGGACAAGTCCCTGCTGGTGCACCGCATCAACGTCGCCCTGAGCCTGCGCGAACGCCTGTTCGACCAGCCCTGCTACCGCCTGGTGTATGGCGACTCCGACCTGTTGCCGGGTCTG
>JBFKAF010001051.1:0-1096 GCA_041621735.1 Pseudomonas sp. | reverse complement strand
GAGCGAGGACCCCGGCACCTCGGTGCTGGTGCTGGAGTTCGGCGGCAGCGACCGCAGCGTGCTGATCCAGATGCCCAGCGCCTTCTCCATCCCGATGAACACCAAGAAGTACAACTGGCGCTACGAGACCGAGCCGGAGCCCTACCTGGACGGGCGGCGCATCCACTGCCCGCGCGGCAAGGTGCTCGGCGGCTCCTCGTCGATCAATGGCCTGGTGTATATCCGCGGCCACGCCTACGACTTCGACGAGTGGGAAGAACTCGGCGCGCGCGGCTGGGGTTACCGCAACTGCCTGCCGTACTTCCGCCGCGCCGAGCATTACGAGGCCGGCGGCGACGCCTACCGCGGCGATAGCGGGCCGTTGCACACCAACAACGGCAACCACATGCAGAACCCCCTGTACGGTGCCTGGGTCGAGGCCGGCGCGGAGGCCGGCTACATCAAGACCGCCGACTGCAACGGCTACATGCAGGAAGGCTTCGGCGCCATGCACATGACCATCAAGGACGGCGTGCGCTGCTCCACCGCCAACGCCTACCTGCGCCCGGCCATGGGCCGGCCTAACCTGAC
The DNA here is from genome assembly GCA_041621735.1 of Pseudomonas sp. Taxonomy (GTDB): domain Bacteria; phylum Pseudomonadota; class Gammaproteobacteria; order Pseudomonadales; family Pseudomonadaceae; genus Aquipseudomonas. The sequence goes on along the minus strand of JBFKAF010001051.1, from coordinate 526 downwards.
CGTGGTGACCCAGGCCATGACCCGGCGGATCATCCTCGACGGCAAGCGCGCGGTGGGCATCGAGTACGACCAGGGCGGGCGCACCCAGCAGGTGTTCTGCGACCGCGAGATCCTGCTGGCGGGCGGGCCGATCGGCTCGCCGCACCTGCTGCAGCGCTCCGGCATAGGCCCGGCGGCGGTACTGGAGCAAGCCGGGGTGGCGCTGCAGCACGAGCTGCCCGGGGTTGGCGAGAACCTGCAGGATCACGCGGAGGTCTACATCCAGTTCGGTTGCAAGCAGCCGCTGACCCTCAACAGCAAGATGGACCCGCTGAGCAAGCTGCTGATCGGCCTGCGCTGGTTGCTGTTCAAGGACGGTCTGGGCGCCACCAACCACTTCGAGGCAGGCGGCTTCATCCGCTCCGAGCAGGGCCTGCGCTGGCCGGACATCCAGTTCCACTTCCTCCCCGCGGCGATGCGCTACGACGGCAAGAAGCCGATCAAGGGCCACGGCTTCATGGTGCTCACCGGGCCGAACAAGCCCAAG
>JBFKAF010001050.1:0-1097 GCA_041621735.1 Pseudomonas sp. | reverse complement strand
GACGCTCCGCGCCGCTCAGGGCGTGCTGATTGACCCCGTAGACGATGGTGGCGTCGACGTCCGCTTCGCTGGCCATCGGTTGCGACAGCAACACCCGCGGCGCACCGGCATGCAGAAAGCGCGAGGCATCGGCCCGCGTGGTGTACTGCCCGGAACACTCCAGCAGCAGATCGATACCCAGCCCTGCCCAGTCGACCCCTTCCGGCGTGGCCTGGCGTAGCACCCTGACGCAATCGCCATTGATATGCAGGCAATCGCCCTCGACCCTCACCTCGCCGGGGAAACGCCCGTGGGTGGAGTCGAAGCGGGTCAGATATTCGAGACTGGCCTGGTCGGCCAGGTCGTTCAAGGCGACGATCTCCAGGCCCGCACCTGCGCCGCGCTCGTGCAGGGCACGCAGTACACAGCGGCCGATGCGGCCGTAGCCGTTGAGGGCAACGCGATAGGGGCGATTGGACATGGGCATCCCTTGATGGATGAAGACAACCTGTAGGAGCGAGCTTGCTCTCGATCAATGTCAAGCATCGCGAGCCAGCTCGCTCCTACAGAGGCACGTCAGGCGTCCAACAGTTCGGCGGCGGTTTCCAGGATGTTTTCCACGGTGAAGCCGAAGTGTTCGAACAGAGCAGGTGCCGGAGCGGACTCACCAAAGGTGGTCATGCCGATGATGCGACCTTCCAGACCGACGTACTTGTACCAGAAGTCCGCATGCGCGGCCTCGATGGCAATCCGCGCGCCCACTTGCAGCGGCAACACGGCCTGCTTGTAGGCGGCGTCCTGCTGATCGAACACCGAGGTCGACGGCATCGACACCACGCGAACCTGGCGGCCCTGCACAGCCAGCTGCTCACAGGCCTGCATCGCCAGACCAACTTCCGAACCGGTGGCGATCAGGATCAGTTCCGGCTCGCCGGCGCAGTCCTTCAGCACATAGCCCCCGCGGGCAACATCGGCCAGTTGGGCGGCGTCACGGTGCTGATGGGCCAGGTTCTGTCGGGAGAAGATCAGCGCCGAAGGACCGTCGTTGCGCTCGATCGCGCATTTCCAGGCTACCGCCGACTCCACCGCGTCGCATGGACGCCAGGTGTTCAGGTTCG
>JBFKAF010001049.1:0-1099 GCA_041621735.1 Pseudomonas sp. | reverse complement strand
GCCTCGCTGATACCGGCCGGCAAAGGCAGCTGCACCAGGATCGCATCAACCTTGTCGTCGTGGTTGAGCGTGTCGATCAGGGCCAATAATTCGGCTTCGCCGGTATCAGCCTCCAGCAGATGCGCAAAGGACGCGATGCCCGCTTCTGCGGCCTGACGCATCTTGGTCCGCACATACACCTGACTGGCCGGATCGCTGCCGACCAGCACCACCGCCAGGCCCGGCTGACGCCCCGCCTCAGCCGTAAAGCCAGCCGCCTCGACTGCTACTTCTTCACGCAGTTTTGCGGCGAAGGCCTTACCGTCGATGCGCACGGCCGGGGTCACCTCGTGGTGGATTTGGGTTGCAAGATCGCTCATCGGTGCAAGTCCTCTATTTAGAAAACGACGGTACGCAGCCCGTTCTGGAACACGCGGTGGGACACGTGATATTTCACGGCACGGGCCAGCGCCTGGGCTTCCATGTCACGGCCAATCTGGGTCAGCCGCAACGCATCATGCGAGTGGTTTACCCGGTCAACCATCTGCTCGATGATCGGACCCTCGTCGAGGTCGCCGGTGACGTAGTGCGCCGTTGCCCCGATCAGCTTCACGCCGCGATCGTAGGCCTGGTAATAGGGTTTGGCGCCCTTGAAACCCGGCAGGAAGGAGTGGTGGATGTTGATGCAACGACCGGCCAGTTTCTTGCTCAGCGAGTCGGACAGCACCTGCATGTAGCGCGCCAGCACCACCAGCTCGGTGCCGGTGCTTTCGACGATTTCCAGCAAGCGGGCTTCCTGCTCCGGCTTGGTTTCCTTGGTCACCGGCAGGTGGATGTAGTCGATCCCCTCATGCTCGGCCATGCCACGCAGGTCTTCGTGGTTGGAGACGATGGCGGTGATGTCGATATGCAGCTCACCGGTGGCACGACGATATAGCAGGTCGCGCAGGCAATGGTCGTACTTCGACACCATGATCAGCACCTTGGCCCGCTCGGTGGTGTCGTGAATTTCCCAATCCATCTCGAAGCGCAGCGCGGTGACCTCGAAAGCCGCCTTCAACTGCTCGACGCTGAACGTGCGCTCGCCTTCGAAGACGAACTCGATGGTAGAGAAAAAGCG
>JBFKAF010001048.1:0-1099 GCA_041621735.1 Pseudomonas sp. | reverse complement strand
GAACCGCACCGCCTACGGCATCAACACCGGTTTCGGTCTGCTGGCTTCGACCCGTATCGCCAGCGCAGACCTGGAGAACCTGCAGCGTTCGCTGGTGCTGTCGCATGCCGCCGGCGTCGGCCGCCCGCTGGATGATGACCTGGTGCGGCTGATCATGCTGCTCAAGGTCAACAGCCTGGCCCGTGGCTTCTCCGGCATTCGCCGGCAGGTGATCGACGCGCTGATCGCCCTGATCAACGCCGAGGTTTACCCGCATATCCCGCTCAAGGGCTCGGTCGGCGCCTCCGGCGACCTGGCGCCGCTGGCGCATATGTCGCTGGTGCTGCTCGGCGAGGGCCAGGCGCGCTATCAGGGCGAATGGCTGCCGGCCAGCGAGGCGCTGGCCAAGGCCGGCCTGGAGCCGCTGACCCTGGCGGCCAAGGAGGGCCTGGCGCTGCTCAACGGCACCCAGGTTTCCACCGCCTTCGCCCTGCGCGGGCTGTTCGAGGCCGAGGACCTGTTCGCCGCGGCGCTGGTCTGCGGCGGCCTCAGCGTGGAAGCCATGCTCGGTTCGCGCGCCCCGTTCGATCCGCGCATTCATGCGGCCCGTGGCCAGCGCGGGCAGATCGATGCGGCTGCGGCCTACCGCGATCTGCTCACGCCGAGCAGCGAGATATCCCGCTCCCATGAGAAGTGCGACAAGGTCCAAGACCCCTATTCGCTGCGCTGTCAGCCGCAGGTCATGGGGGCCTGCCTGACCCAGCTGCGTCAGGCCGCCGAGGTACTGGGCGTCGAGGCCAACGCGGTGTCGGATAACCCGCTGGTGTTCGCCGCCGAAGGCGATGTGATCTCCGGCGGCAACTTCCACGCCGAGCCGGTGGCCATGGCCGCCGACAACCTGGCCCTGGCCATAGCCGAAATCGGTTCGCTGTCCGAGCGGCGCATCTCGCTGATGATGGACAAGCACATGTCGCAGCTACCGCCGTTCCTGGTGGCCAATGGCGGGGTCAATTCCGGCTTCATGATCGCCCAGGTCACCGCCGCCGCCCTGGCCAGCGAGAACAAGGCGCTGGCGCATCCGCACAGCGTCGACAGCCTGCCGACCTCGGCCAACCAGGAG
>JBFKAF010001047.1:0-1100 GCA_041621735.1 Pseudomonas sp. | reverse complement strand
GCTCTGGAAGCGCGCGTGGTAACGGTATTTCTTCCAGGTGTGCAACAGCAGGCGCTGCAGGCGGTTGTTGAACAGGTCGAGGAAATCGCGGGTCGGGTTGCCGTCGACACTGTCGCCCAGGGCCTGCTCGCCATAAAAGGCCGGCAACGGCGAACCGGCGCCGAACAGGCTGACCAGATTGATGCGCAGGCTCGCGCGCAGCTCGCCGTGCTCCTCGAAGAACTGCACGCGATCGATATCGCTGCCGGGAAAGCCCAGGCTCGGATTGGCCTGCAGTTCCAGGCGCTGATACAGCGCCTCCTCATCCAGTTCGGGATGGGCGGCCTGCAAGCGTTCCAGCACCAGCTGCACACCCTGGAACAGGCTGTATTCGCGGATGCCCCGGCTGAGTCGGGTGAGACTCGGCTCAAAGTCAGCTGCGCTTCGGCCAGGCGGCGTTGAAGTCGGGCTCAGAATGCTCATTTACACCTCGTAAAGTCGGGTGCGACTCCAAGCACTTCTTCGCCCGTCTTCGCCTTGCCTGGCTCTAGCTCGCATGCCTTTGCGCGGAGTCTCATAGCAGGGGCTGTTGCCCCATGCGCGGCGTCCATTGGTACACCTCTCCCTGTGTGCTCTGTACGCGCAGCTCGTGGTACGAGTTCAAGCTGGCATACAGGGCGAAAAATTCATTGAGTACCGAGGCGAAGAGGAACAAGTCGCCTTCGCCTACATAGCCCTCGGGGTTGATCGTCAGTTCGGTGCGCACCCCGCGCACCGGCAGGCCGCGGTGCAGACGGTCGACGTGCTGATGACCGATCTTCTTCAGGCCGTTGAGCAGGCGCTTGCTGACTTTCTCCGCGTGCTGGTCGTAGTAGCGCGGCAGGTCGTAGGTTTCGAGGATCACCTTGAGCGCCTCGACGTTGGCCAGCGACAGGTAGTTCAGCGACATGTTGCTGATCAGCTTCCACAAAAAATCGCGGTGCAGCGGCGGCGCATAGCTCGGTGTCACTGCACTGATATTGCGGAAGCTGAGGAACTCCGGGGTGTCCTCGCTGGGCAGGCAGATGTCGCCCAGGCCCAGTTGGCGCGGCAGGTTCTGGTTGGTGCAGGTCAGCTCGATC
>JBFKAF010001046.1:0-1101 GCA_041621735.1 Pseudomonas sp. | reverse complement strand
TACTACGGCGGCTACCACCCTGAGCTCGGCCTGCTGCTGCGTCAGTCGTCCGAAAAAGGCCTGAAAGTAGGCTTCATGGGGCCAGAAGGCGTGGGTAACAAGGAAATCTCGGCCATCGCCGGCCCGGCCTCCGAAGGCATGCTGGTGACCCTGCCGAAATCCTTCGACCAAGACCCGAAGAACCAGGCCCTGGTCGCTGCATTCAAGGCCAAGAACGAAGACCCTACCGGTCCCTTCGTATTCCCCGCCTACGCTGCCGTGCAAGTGATTGCCGAAGGCATTCAGAAAGCCGGTGACACCGACACTGCCAAGGTCGCGGCCGCCCTGCGCGGCAACACCTTCGACACCCCGACCGGTGCCCTGTCCTTCGACGCGAAAGGCGACCTCAAGGACTTCAGCTTTGTGGTCTATGAGTGGCACCAGGACGGCACTAAAACCGAAGCCCCTCTTAACTAAGACGACGCTTCACGCCTGAACCCAAAGCCCACTGCTGATGCAGTGGGCTTTGTTTATCGAAAGAATTCCGGTCTCACGCTGCGCCACAAGCGCCGCCTTGCGTGACGCGCCCAGGAGTTAGGCAATGCCTGATCTTTATCACTACCTGCAACAGCTGGTTAACGGTCTGACCGTTGGCAGCACTTATGCCTTGATCGCCATTGGCTACACAATGGTCTACGGCATCATTGGCATGATCAACTTCGCCCACGGCGAGGTTTACATGATTGGCTCGTACATCACTTTTATCGTGATTGCCGGGCTGGCCATGTTCGGCATCGACAGCTTGCCGATCCTGATGATCGCGGGCTTCGCCGGCAGCATCATCGTCTGCAGTGCCTATGGTTACAGCATTGAACGAGTTGCCTATCGCCCCTTGCGCGGCGGCAACCGCTTGATCCCGCTGATCTCGGCAATCGGCATGTCGATCTTCCTGCAGAACCTGGTCTTGCTGTCCCAGGACTCCAAGGACAAAGCCATTCCCAATCCGCTGCCGGGCAACTTCGTGTTCGGTGAAAGCACCATGAATGGTGTGGTGATTTCCTACATTCAAGTGCTGATTTTCGTCGTCACCTTCCTGGTGATGGTCGGCCTGACGCTGTTCAT
>JBFKAF010001045.1:0-1104 GCA_041621735.1 Pseudomonas sp. | reverse complement strand
GGTTGGTGACATCCTGGAAAAACAGCGGCACGATCTGCGTCAGGCCGCCGATGCTGACGGCCAGCACCATCAGCAGTGCCATCAGACCGATATTCTTCTCGATGACTTCGTGTTTCATCAGTGCGCTCCCTCAAGCGAAAACTCTGCGGCGGCATCCCGTTCGACGGCTTGCGTGCCGCGCACGGTTTGCCAGGTGTTGTAGGCCATCAACAACATGCCGAAGAAGAAGATCGCGCCGCCGATAACCCGCACCACGAAGCCGGGGTGGCTGGCTTCCAGGGCTTCGACGAAGGAGTAGGTGAGGGTGCCGTCCTCGTTCACCGCCCGCCACATCAGGCCTTGGGCAATGCCGTTGACCCACATCGAGGCGATGTACAGCACGGTGCCGATAGTCGCCAGCCAGAAGTGTGCGTTGATCAAGCCGATGCTGTGCATCTGCGCGCGACCGTAGAGCTTGGGGATCATGTGATAGAGCGAACCGATGGACACCATGGCGACCCAGCCGAGGGCGCCGGCATGCACGTGGCCGATGGTCCAGTCGGTGTAGTGCGACAAGGCGTTGACGGTCTTGATCGCCATCATCGGCCCCTCGAAGGTCGACATGCCGTAGAAGGCCAGGGACACCACCAGGAAGCGCAGGATCGGGTCGGTGCGCAACTTATGCCAGGCGCCCGAGAGGGTCATCATGCCGTTGATCATGCCGCCCCAGCTGGGCGCCAGCAGCACCAGGGACATGACCATGCCCAGGCTCTGCGCCCAGTCGGGCAGCGCGGTGTAGTGCAGGTGGTGCGGGCCGGCCCAGATATACAGGGTGATCAGTGCCCAGAAATGCACGATGGACAGGCGATAGGAGTAGACCGGGCGCTCGGCCTGTTTCGGCACGAAGTAATACATCATGCCGAGGAAGCCGGCGGTGAGGAAGAAACCCACGGCGTTATGCCCGTACCACCATTGCACCATCGCATCGGTGGTGCCGGAATAGATCGAATAGGATTTGCTCAGGGTGACCGGAATCGCCAGGTTATTGACCAGGTGCAGCAGGGCAACGGTGAGGATGAAGCCGCCGAAGAACCAGTTGCCGACATAGATGTGACTGACCTTGCG
>JBFKAF010001044.1:0-1109 GCA_041621735.1 Pseudomonas sp. | reverse complement strand
GGCGGGCCATTTTCTCGTGGTCCATGCGCAGGTTGACGCCGTCGACGTGGTTGTTCAGGTAGAAGAACTTGGTCGGATTCGGCGTGCCGCCCGGGGCCATCAGCGAACGCACGAACGAATAGATATTGCCATCCTCGTCGCGCACCGAGCCGAACGGCGAGGACTTGCTCAATTGCAGGCCGAAGAAGCCGCGGCTGCCGCCCATCGCGGCACCGCTGACCTGGTGCGGACCGACCAGTTGCTGAAAGCCGAAGTCGCCGCGCTCGGGAATCGTCTTGAACGTTCTCATGGGAATCATCTCTTGTCGTTATCGTCGAAAGTCACACAAGGCAGATTGGGCTGGCGCCGCTCAGTCCCAGATCACCGGCAGCGACGCGGCCCCACGCAACTGCGCACCTTCGATGACCGGGGCCGGTTGCGAGGGGTCCAGGCGCAGGTTGGGGAACAGGTCGAGGATGGCGTTGATCGAGCAACTGATCTCGACCTTGGCGATGAACTGGCCGATACACATGTGCGGGCCGAAGCCGAAGCCGAAGGCGGGCTTGAGCTTGCGGTCGATGTCGAACACATCGGGATTCTCGAAGGCGTCCTCATCGCGGTTGGCGGAGACCACCATGCACTGCACGAAGGAGCCCTTGGGAATCTTCACCCCGTGGAACTCGACATCCTTGGCGGTCTCGCGCACCTTGAAGGTGGCCACCGGCTCGAAGCGCGCGGTTTCATCCATCAGCTTGGCAATCAGCGAGCGATCGGCCTTGACCCGCTCCAGCAACCCCGGGGTAGTGAGCAGCAGGGTCATCACCGAACTGAACATGCGCGTGGTGGTTTCGCCGGCGGCGGGCAGCAGCGAACGGGTGAAGGTGATCACCTCATGATCATCCAGGGTGCGGCCTTCAAACTCGGCGCGCAGCAGACGGCCGACCACATCGTCGCCCTGGCTGCCCTCCGCGCGGCGGCTCACCACGACCTCCTGGATGGCGTCGTACAGACCCTTTACCGCGATGCCGGCCTTCTGCCGGGCCTCGGCCATCTTCTCCGGATCGATCTGGTTGCCGCCGACCATCGCCAGCGCCCAGGCGGCGTACTGCTTGTACTTGGACGGGTCATCG
>JBFKAF010001043.1:0-1115 GCA_041621735.1 Pseudomonas sp. | reverse complement strand
CGCTTGCAGCACGGCTGCCGAGTTGTTGATGCGCAGACCGTGATCTGTCTTCACATGGCCATTGCCTGAAGCATCCAGCCACATTCGCCAGGTTGGATAGTCGAGGGAGCTGGCCATCGACAGGTCATGGATCAGCGTGCAGCGCGATATCGCCTCGGGCGGCAGGCGACCGTCTTCCAATAGTGGATAGTTCGGAGCGCAGACCGGAAAAATGACTTCGTCCATCAGGCGAACGGCACTCAGGCCGGGCCAGTTACCGGCACCGTAGCGCACGCCGACATCAATGCGTTCAGCCTGAAAATCCACCGACCGTGAGTTGGTGTCCAGTAGTACGTCCAGATCCGGATAGGCCTGCTGAAAACGCTCGATGCGCGGTAGCAGCCATTTCGAGGCGAAGGCTGGGCTTACGGTGATGGTCAGTTCTGCATGCACCCCAGCGTCCTTGAGCCGAGCCAAGCCCAAACTCAGCCGTTCGAATCCCTCTCGTATATCGGGCAGCGCCGCCCGAGCCGCGTCAGTCAGCAGCAGGCGCGCAGAGCCGCTGGCTGCGCGAGTGAACAGTGCGATACCGAGCCACGACTCCAGATTGCGCACCTGTTGCCCCACCGCCGCTGGAGTGACGTTCAGTTCGGCTGCGGCGGCAGAAAAGCTCTGATGTCGCGCCGCGGCTTCGAAGGCGCGCAGGGCATTGAGGTAAGCAGGTGTCGTCATTGAAAGAAATTCTATCTCGTGAGGAAAAATCTTATGCGTTGTTGGTGATACCGGGTGAATCAACAATGCGTACCAGGTCGGAAGCCAGACATTGCGAAGATAGCAGATGCCGGAGCTTCCTCAAGGCCTTGAGAGCCATCATCCCTTGCGCTCAGCACCACTGAGGAGATCAGAGTATGACAAGTTTTTCTAACAAGGTAGCCATCGTCACTGGCGGCAGTTCGGGCATCGGCAAGGAAGTTGCCAAGCGTCTGGTGGAAGCTGGCGCGTCGGTCATTATCGGCGGTCGCGACGCGGTCAAACTGGCGCAGGCTGCCCGCGAGATCGAGGCCAGTGGCAGCCATGTGCGTACCTTGGCCGGCGACATCGCCCAACCCTCCACCGCTCAGGCGCTGGTCGATTTG
>JBFKAF010001042.1:0-1117 GCA_041621735.1 Pseudomonas sp. | reverse complement strand
GTTGCATCGCCACCAACAGTACCGGTGACATTGATGCTTGTTCCGGCTTCGGCTGCGTTCACGATATCGTCAGCGGTGATGTCGTTAACGGTGATTGTTGCACTCGCCGTCGTATCAACCGTGTGGGTTGACGTGGTCGTTGCGGTAAATGGATTACCCGCGGCATCAGTACCGGTCACGGTGGCGTCGAAGCTGGTGTCGGCCGCCAAATCGGCGCCGTCAACCGCAATGCTGTAGGTGTTGCCCGCCAAGACGGTGCCGCTGTATGGCGTGCCGTTAATGGTGAAGCTGATTGCATCACCAACGGTTGCATCGCCACCAACCGAACCGGTGACGTTAATGCTTGTTCCGGCTTCTGCCGCGTTCACAATGTCATCAGGCGTGATGTCGTTAACCGTGATCGTTGCGCTCGCGCTGGTATCAACGGTATGTGTTGAGGTCGTGGTAGCCGTAAATGGATTACCTGCGGCATCGGTGCCCGTCACAGTCGCATCGAAGCTGATGTCGGCGGCCAAATCGGCGCCATCAACCGCAATGCTGTAGGTGTTGCCGGCCAAGACAGTGCCGCTGTATGGCGTGCCGTTAATGGTGAAGCTAACGGTATCGCCAGGCGCGGCATCGCCACCGACAGTGCCCGTCACATTAATTGAAGTACCCGCTTCAGCGGCGTTCACTACATCGTCAGCGGTAATGTCGTTGACCGTGATTGTTGCACTCGCCGTCGTATCAACGGTGTGGGTTGACGTAGTCGTTGCGGTAAATGAATTACCTGCCGCGTCAGTGCCGGTCACGGTCGCATCGAAGCTGGTGTCTGCCGCTAAGTCCGCGCCGTCCACCGCAATGCTATAGGTGTTGCCGGCCAGCACAGTACCGCTGTATGGCGTGCCGTTAATGGTGAAGCTGATTGCGTCACCGACGGTTGCATCGCCACCCACTGTACCGGTGACGTTGATGCTTGTTCCGGCTTCGGCCGCGTTAACAATGTCGTCAGCGGTGATGTCGTTAACGGTGATTGTTGCGCTCGCGCTGGTATCAACGGTGTGGGTTGACGTGGTCGTTGCGGTAAACGGATTGCCCGCTGCATCAGTACCGGTCACGGTGGCGTCGAAGCTGGTAT
>JBFKAF010001041.1:0-1118 GCA_041621735.1 Pseudomonas sp. | reverse complement strand
GTTCGCGGTCATGGGCGCGCTCCGGGTCCAGCCAGAAAATGGCCGGGGTTTCGGACTGGCGGGCGCGGGTCACGGCCAGCTTGACCCAGTCGCGGATCGGCGCGTCCTTGGTCTGGCAGGCACGCCAGATGTCGCCGGCTTCGACTTCGTGCTGCATCAGCACGGTGCCGTCAGCCAGAACCACGCGCATGCTGCCGTCGGCGGTCATTTCGAAAGTCTTGTCGTGGGAGCCGTATTCCTCGGCCTTCTGCGCCATCAGGCCGACGTTCGGTACGCTGCCCATGGTGGTCGGATCGAACGCGCCGTTGGTCTTGCAGAAATTGATCATCTCCTGATAGATGCGGGCGTAGGTGCTTTCCGGCATGACGGCCTTGGCGTCTTTCAGCTTGCCGTCCTTGCCCCACATCTGCCCGGAGCTGCGGATCATGGCCGGCATCGAGGCGTCGACGATCACGTCGCTCGGGATGTGCAGGTTGGTGATGCCCTTGACCGAGTCGACCATGGCCATTTCCGGGCGGCCGCTGTAGCAGGCGTGGATATCGTGGAGGATCTCTTCCTGCTGCGAGGCAGGCAGGTTCTTGATCTTGTCGTAGACGCTGCTCAGGCCGTTATTTGGGTTGACGCCCAGTTCGTCGAACAGCTCGGCGTACTTATCGAACACCTCTTTGTAGTACACGCTGACGGCGTGGCCGAAGACGATCGGGTGGGACACCTTCATCATCGTCGCCTTGACGTGTAGCGACCACATGACGCCGGTCTCCTTGCAGTCCTGCAGAGTCGCCTCGAAGAATTCACGCAGCTTGCGACAGCTCATGAACATGCTGTCGAACACTTCGCCTTCTTGCAGGGCGAGCTGCTTCTTGACTTCGATCTGGCCGTCCTTGCCAATAAATTCGATGCGCACGTCACCGGCCTGGGCCATGGTGATCGACTGTTCGCTGGAGAAGAAGTCGCCGCCGCGCATGTAGTCGGCATGGGATTGCGAGGCCATGCTCCACTTGCCCATGGAGTGTGGGTGCTTGCGGGCGAAGGCTTTGACTGCCGCTGGCGCGCGGCGGTCGGAGTTGCCTTCGCGCAGGACCGGGTTGACCGCGCTGCCGAGCACCTTGCTATAGCGT
>JBFKAF010001040.1:0-1123 GCA_041621735.1 Pseudomonas sp. | reverse complement strand
CGCCTAGCGAAAACCGCGACGCTGACGGATCAGCTCGTAGGCCCGGTGCAGCTCGCCGGTTTTTTCCGTGGCTTCGCGCACCCGCTCGGGGCCCGCGCCGCTGCCGGTCAGCTTGTCAGGATGGTGCCGACTCAACAGCCGTCGATAGGCGCGCTTGATCTGCAATGGCTCGCTGTCGGCCGCGACCCCGAGCAAACGCAGCGCCTCCTGATAGCTACCGCCGGCCGAGGCCAACGGCCCTTGCCTCGGCGCATAGGCCGCATTCAGCGCTTCCTGGGTAGCGATGGGCACATCCAGCCACTTGCCCCACAGCCGAATGAGTTCGCGCTCGGCCTGCGAAACCCGACCATCCACCCAGGCCATCCGCCAGCACGCGCGCAACAGGGCCTCACCGCGCATCGTCTGACGACGCAACGGCGCGCGCAGATTGTCACGCCCGGTCTTGCCGCGCGCAAACGCCTCGATGGCCCGTCGCTGCGCCGCCTCATCCAGCCCCAGCCGCTGCATTTCGGCCCGCGCCTGCTGAATATGTACGTGCAACACCCGGCCATCGCACTTGGCCAAACGGCCGAGCAGAAGAAACAACAGCTCCTCATCCGCCGGTGCTGCTCTTGCCCCAAGACGCTCACGCAGTGCAGCCCAACTGCTCAGGCGCAGACGACGATCCAGCACCTGACCGAGCAGACCGCCGAGCAATGCCCCAGGAATGCTGGCCACGGCCAGGCCGGCAAACGCCCCAAGCAATGTCGCCGGCCAGAGCACGTCATTCTCCCTGTGCGAGCAAACGCTCTACTTCAGCCAAGCGCTCATGGGTGCCAACATCGACCCACCGCCCACTGAAGGCCTCGCCACTCACTCGCCCCTCGCGCATGGCCGTGCGCAACAGCGGCGCCAGCTTGAACGCACCGGGCTGGCAGCCGGCGAACAGGGCCGGCGAGAGCACAGCGACACCGCTGTAGGTCAGGCTCGGCTGGTCGATCTGGGCGTCGCTCACCTGGCCGTTTTCCAGGCAGAAATCGCCCGCCTGGTGATGCGCCGGGTTGTTCACCAGCACCAGGTGAGCCAGCCCGCTCAGCGTTTTATCCAGGGTGGCAAAGGGGTAGTCGGTAAAAATATCGCCATT
>JBFKAF010001039.1:0-1129 GCA_041621735.1 Pseudomonas sp. | reverse complement strand
CCGCGCCGAGCTGCTCTTGCAGCGAGTTAGCTCGCACTTTTCGATGGCCCCTCCTCCACTCTGAGGCCGGAGCCAGCGGCTCCCGAGGCCTAAACCCTCGCCTTCCCAGACGACAAAAAGCCCGCGCGATGCGGGCTTCTTGCAAGCGATGCGCCTGACCGAGGCCAGGACGCTGAACAGTCGATCAGGCGCGCTTGGCCAGCGGCTCGATCTGCTCGCGCAGGCCCTGCATCGCCTCCAGGGCGAAGGTGCTGAGGCCTTCGCCGGCGCTGGCGTCGATGTGGGCGTAGAGCGCGCTGCGCATCTGCGGGTCCCACTGTTTCTTCAGGTGCAGGGCGAAGTCCGCGCGCGCCTGCTCGGGGTTGGGTTGTGAGGCGAAGAAGGCGCCGATCTGGTTGGCCATCTTGATCAATTGCGTGGCGTTCATGCCCATCTGCGAACCTCTATGCGGTCGAAGGCGGAAGAAGAATGGCGGCGAGCGATCAGTCGGATCGCCCGCCGCCAGCGGCGCTTATAGCTGGGTCACCTTGATCCTCGGCAGCAGGTCGAGCTGCTCCTTGGTGAAGGCCTGGAACTCGTCCTGCCACTGCGAAGGCGCTTCCACCTTAGTGATCTGCACGGCGGTGACCTTGTACTCGGGGCAGTTGGTGGCCCAGTCCGAGTTGTCGGTGGTGATCACGTTGGCGCCGGATTCCGGATGGTGGAAGGTGGTGTAGACCACCCCCGGCTGCATCCGCTCGGTGACCACCGCACGCATCACCGTCTCACCGGCGCGGCTGTTGATGCCGACCCAGTCGCCGTCCTTGATGCCGCGATCCTCGGCATCCACCGGATGCAGCTCGAGCACGTCCTCGGAATGCCAGGCGCCGTTGTCGGTGCGCCGGGTCTGCGCGCCGACGTTGTACTGCGAGAGGATCCGCCCGGTGGTCAGGATCAGCGGGCGCTTGCGCGAGGTGCGCTCCTCGGTGGGGATGTATTCGGTGACCATGAAGCGGCCTTTGCCGCGCACGAAATGGTCCTCGTGCATGATCGGCGTGCCTTCCGGCGCCTCGTCGTTGCACGGCCACTGGATGCTGCCCATGCGCTCCAGCTTGGCGTAGTTGACCCCGGTGAAGGTCGGCGTCAGGCT
>JBFKAF010001038.1:0-1131 GCA_041621735.1 Pseudomonas sp. | reverse complement strand
GTCGATCCTGGCGCTGCCGAGCGAGGCGCTGACCTCCTGGTTGTCGGCGTTGTAGAGCCGCACGAAGGCCGAGCCTTGCGGCGCGATTGGCGCATAGAGGGCGGCGTCCCCGGCCTGGCTGGTGTTGAACGCCAGCAGGCCGGCGAGCAGGGCGCCGCTGTGGACGAGACGACGGGGCAGGGTTGGGCGATTCATCGGGTAAGTCTCCATTGACGTGGTTGACGCTCTCTGGTGATGAGCCCGGAAGGGCGTGAGGGTGTGGCTGTAGCGTTGGCGGCTTGGCGACTCAGGCTGGCCAGGCGTTCGCCGCGCGGGACGGACTGCTTGAGCTGGCCGATCCAGGCCGCATCGAAGCCGCTGAGGTCGTTGGCCATCGGCAGGTAGCGCTCGGGGAACTCCCAGATCACCCATTGCGGCGCGGCGCTCTCGAGTTCCTCGCTTTGCAGGTACTTGAGCATCGGCAGGATCGGTCCGCGGCCGTCCTCGGCGTAGTTCAGCAGGTCGCTGCCGAGTGCCTGGCGCAGGGCACCGGCGAAGTTCCAGTTGGGGTTGGCGCTGTAGCTGGTGCCGACCAGCGCGACCGGCACCTGGCTGTCGCCGAACAGGGCGTCGTCCCCGGCAGCGGCTGCGGGCTCGGCCGGGCGGGTCTGGCGCGGCTGCAGGCGGTCGGGCTCAGGTAATAGCTCGGCGAACAACGGGTCCAGCGGCAGGAAGCGGGTCAGGTCGCCGATGTAGGCCTTGCTGGCCACGGTTTCGGTGACGAAGGCCTGGGGTTCGCCTTGTAGCGGCGCGGCGCGGCGAATGCTGCGGCCCAGCTGCTGCGCCACCACTTCGGCGCCGCGTGGGGTCCAGTGGGTGTCGCCACGCAGGAACACCGCGCCCTGCCGCTTGGCCTGCTGCAGCGGTTGCAGCAGGTCCGGGGCGAGCAGCTTGGCCTGCCGCGCGCGGGTCTGGAAGCGCTGGTACAGGTCGCTGTGCAGGCTGGCCGGCTTGGTTTCGCCAATGTATTCGGGATACAGGCGGGCTTTGGCCGGCACGATGGCGAGCAGCAGCTGCACGTCGCGTTCTGCCAGGTAGTGGCGCACGCCCTGGATCAATTCCCAGTTGTCCTGGATATTGCCCTGGGCGTTG
>JBFKAF010001037.1:0-1131 GCA_041621735.1 Pseudomonas sp. | reverse complement strand
TCGGTTTCGTGGCCCACGGCGCTGACGATGGGCGTGTTGCAGGCGGCAATCGCGCGCGCCACTGCCTCTTCGTTGAAGCACCAGAGGTCCTCCAGGGAGCCGCCGCCACGGGCCAGGATCAGTGCATCGAACCCCTTGCGGTCGGCCAGTTGCAGGGCGCGGACAATCTGCCCGGTGGCTTCGCGGCCCTGGACTGCGCTTGGGATCAGGCACAGTTCGACCTGCGGCGCGCGGCGGCGAAAGACGCTGATGATGTCGCGGATCACCGCGCCAGTCGGCGAACTGACAATGCCGATGCGTTTGGGGTGGCTGGGCAGGGCGAGCTTGTTTTCGGCGGCGAACAATCCTTCGCCACTGAGCTTCTCTTTCAAGGCCTCGAAGGCCAGGCGCAGGGCGCCATCGCCCGCCGGCTCTACGGCATCGAGAATCAGCTGGTAATCGCCGCGCCCTTCAAATAGCGAAACCTTGCCGCGCACTTTAACGGCCAAACCGTCACGCAAGGCTTGGCGCACCTTGGCCGCGTTCTGCCGGAACAGCGCACAGCGCACCTGGGCCTGACTATCCTTGAGGGTGAAATAGATGTGCCCGGAGGCCGGCTTGGCCAGGTTGGAGATTTCCCCCTCGACCCAGATGCCGGAAAACACATCCTCCAGCAGCAGGCGTGCGCGGTTGTTCAGTTGGCTGACGCTGAGCACCTCGCGGTCGAGGTTCAGGCGTTGGAAGGGGTCTTTGATCATGGTCGGCATGATAAAGACTTTGCCAGGCCTGCCATAGGCCGTTGACCTTGACCCAGGGCTTCAGCGGATTAAGCTGCGCGCCTTTTAATAGTGACCTCGAGCGTTTCATGAGCGAGCAACAAGCGATCATCGTCCCGCAAATCTCCAGTTTTCCCGGGCATGAAGCCAGGTCGCGGGCCATCGTGCGGTGGCTGGTGCAGCAGAACATCGTCGAGCAGCAGCTGACCACCTGCGGACGCAGCTTCAACAAAATGGCCTACGGTATTGCCCCGGGAGCCCGCCGGGTGGTGAGTCATCCGCAGTTGCTGCCGTTCGATCAGTCCGTGCGGGGGCTGGAAATCGTCTACAAGCGTTGCATCTTCACCCCGCAGCAGGGCTTTCTCGAGGAGGCGGG
>JBFKAF010001036.1:0-1144 GCA_041621735.1 Pseudomonas sp. | reverse complement strand
CTCGCCGCCGGCATGCCCGACGCTGTCTGGCAGCACCCCGGCCAGGGGCGGGCTGATCAGCGCGCCGACGAAGGTCGACAGCACCAGCAGCACCGACAACGGCAGCCAGTGGGCTATGCCATGACCGGCATGGGCTTGGCTCTTCGCTTCGCCGTGGAACACGATGAAAATCAACCGGAAGGTGTACAGCGAGGTCAGCAGGGCGCCGATCAGGCCGGCCAGCAACAGCACCTGATGACCGCTGGCGAATGCCTCCCAGAGGATTTCGTCCTTGGAGTAGAAACCGGCGGTGACCAGGGGTAAGGCGGCCAAGGCCGAGCCGCCAACCAGAAAGCAGGCATAGGCCAGTGGCAAGGGTTTGCGCAGGCCGCCCATCTTGAAGATGTTCTGTTCATGGTGACAGGCAACGATGACCGAGCCGGCGGTGAGAAACAGCAAGGCCTTGAAGAAGGCATGGATCATCAGGTGGAAGATCGCCGCCTGCCAGGCGCCGACGCCCAGGGCGAGAAACATGTAGCCGATCTGGCTCATGGTCGAGTAGGCGAGGATGCGCTTGATATCGGTCTGCACCAGCGCCGCGAAGCCGGCCAGCAACAGGGTCACGCCGCCGACGATGCCAACCAGCTCCAGGGTCAAGGGCGTCAGGCTGAACAAGCCGTGGCAGCGGGCGATCAGGTAGACCCCGGCGGTGACCATGGTCGCCGCGTGGATCAGCGCCGAAACCGGGGTCGGGCCGGCCATGGCATCGGCCAGCCAGGTTTGCAGCGGCAGTTGCGCCGACTTGCCCACCGCGCCGCCGAGCAGCAGCAGGGTCGCGACGGTCAGCAGGGGATCGCCACTGGCGAAGCGCTGCGGCGCCATTATCAGCAGCTCCTGGATATTCAGGGTGCCGAACGCGTGAAACAGCACGAACAGGCCCAAGGCGAGGAACACATCGCCGATGCGGGTGACGATAAACGCCTTGAGCGCGGCGCCGCCATTGGCCGGGTTGTGGTAGTAGAAACCGATCAGCAGGTAGCTGCACAGACCGACGCCTTCCCAGCCGAAATACAGCAGCAGCAGGTTATCGCCGAACACCAGCAACAGCATGCTGGCGACGAACAGGTTCATGTAGGCGAAGAACCGCGAATAACCTTCTTCGCCG
>JBFKAF010001035.1:0-1145 GCA_041621735.1 Pseudomonas sp. | reverse complement strand
GTTGCACGCCGCTTTTGTAGGGTGGGTTAGTGGCGCTGAGCAGAGGCTGAAAATCAACTGCGGAAATTGCGCGCCGCGTAACCCACCACGCGGTTGTCGGCTTACCTCATCTGCTGGGTTACGGCGCAACCGACTACGCACCGGCAAGTAGCCTGCAGTCATGCGCCTAGCCGGCCTGCACGTTTCAACACGTAACTGAGACATAGCCCTGTAAAAGCCGGAGGCCTCATGCGGCCGGGGTAAAACCGAGCACGATATCGAAGCGCGCCACCTGCTCGCCCGCCGTTGAGCCAGCAACGGGCACGAAGGGTACGATCAAACGCTCACGTGCCTGGGGATCGCGGAGCGCATTGAGCACAGCGTCGCGTTGATTGCGCCGCTCGCCACGGATGTAGCACTGGGTGGCGAAACGTGGCTGACCGGGCAACGTCACCGCCACATGGATATGCGGCGTGCGCCCGGGGTAGGCCACCGGGCGGATGGTGCGGAAACGGTATTCGCCCTTGGCGCCGGTGACGAAGCGGCCGTAGCCCTGAAAGTTCACGTCGCGCGCGCTGCGCTCGCCGCCACGGCTGTGCAGGTAGACGCCATTGGCATCCACCTGCCAGATTTCCACCAGGGCATTTTTCAGCGGCTCGCCCCGCGCATCGACTATCAACCCATGCAGATGCACCACGACGCCGCTGGCTGGCGTCAGGTGGTCGTCGACGATCAGCAGGTCGTTGTCCCGATCCAGCGGCAACTGGTCCGGATAGAAGGGCCCGAGCGTCTGCGTCGGGGTCAACAGGCGGTCGGCGAACGCTCCTGGCGTACTCAGGCACAGGGCGCCGCCCGCCAGCCCTGCCAGCAGCTGACGACGACTGATTCGCGACATGGGCATGCGCTCCTCCGCAGCTCGAATACCTGAGTAAAGACTAGCTGGCGTTGCGCGGAAACGGCAGGTGAGCCCGGCGCATTCAGCGGCCAACCCGCCGCCACGGGCCGGCCCACCGGGGACCACTATCTGGCGCTGACCTCACACCCTCGCCGCTACAACTTCTCCAGCACACGGATCGCCGGTTCATAGGGCAAACCATGCGCCTCGGCAACGCTTTCGCAGGTAATCACGCCCCTGGCCACGTTGAGGCCGTTGCACAGGTGCGGAT
>JBFKAF010001034.1:0-1146 GCA_041621735.1 Pseudomonas sp. | reverse complement strand
TAGGCACCGGGCAGCTCATCCGGCAACGCGCGTTCATCGATGGGAACGCTATGTGGGATAAAGGGCACACCGATTTGCGTCAACAACTCACGTCGACGCGGCGACCCCGAAGCCAGATAGAGCGTGGCCATGCAGACTTCTCCCTGTTAGGTACGGCAAGACCAGACCCGCTTAATTGACGCTGAGACGCTGATGCACGCCGCGCAAGATCGCATAGACCCACGGCCACAACAGCGCACTGACCAGGGCCGGCAAGACAAACTCCAGGGTCGGCGGGCGGCTGCCGGTCAAGGCATTGAGCCACAGTTGCACCAGCTGGGCCAAGCCGAATACCACCAGCAACACCATGCTCTGCTGCCACAGGGGGAACATGCGCAAGCGCTGATGCAGGTTCAACACCAAGAAGGTGATCAAGGTCAGGATCAAGGCATTCTGCCCCAACAGGGCTCCGTTCAGTACGTCGGCCAGCAGGCCGAAGCACCAGGCAGTGGCCATCCCCACGCGGTGCGGCACGGCCAACGTCCAATAGGTCAGAAACAGCGCCAACCAGAGCGGGCGACCAATCTCCATGAACTTGGGCAAAGAGGTCACGCTGAGCAATAACGCCAAGGCGAGACTGAGCCAGATCACCCATACATTGCGCGCACGTACAGCGATCATTGCCGGGGCTCCTGCTCAGCGGCCGGGGCGGGCGACGGGGAGGCGGCCGCAGCGCCGGGCGACTGCCCCGCCTGCGCCTGGCGATCCATCGCCTCCTGGGCTTCGGCCGACTCGGTCGCACGCTGCTCCGGCGTACGCGGATCGGTAAACACCAGCAGCATGTAGCGGCTGCGGTTCAGATTGGCGGTCGGCATGGCCCGGACGATGGCGAAAGGCTGACCGGAGTCGTGAATCACCTCGGTCACCGTGGCCACCGGATAGCCCGTCGGAAAACGCTGACCGAGCCCCGAACTGACCAGCAGATCGCCTTCCTTGATATCCGCGGTATCGGCCACATGGCGCAGCTCCAGACGCTCCGGGTTACCGGTACCGCTGGCGATGGCACGCAGACCGTTGCGATTGACCTGCACCGGAATGCTGTGGGTGATATCGGTCAGCAGCAACACCCGCGAGGTATAGGGCATCACCTCGACCACCTGGCCCATC
>JBFKAF010001033.1:0-1146 GCA_041621735.1 Pseudomonas sp. | reverse complement strand
GCTGGAGTACACCAATGGCATGGCCGCGACCGGCGGCGTCGAGCTGGCCAACGAACTGCTCAAGCTGATCGAGTTGCACGACGCCTCGAA
The DNA here is from genome assembly GCA_041621735.1 of Pseudomonas sp. Classification (GTDB taxonomy): domain Bacteria; phylum Pseudomonadota; class Gammaproteobacteria; order Pseudomonadales; family Pseudomonadaceae; genus Aquipseudomonas. The sequence continues at coordinate 1,056 of JBFKAF010001033.1, read as the reverse complement.
CATCGCCGCGGTGATAGTCGAGCCGATGTCCGGCTCGGCCGGGGTCATAGTGCCGCCGGTGGGCTACCTGCAACGGCTGCGCGAGATCTGCACGCAGCACAATATCCTGCTGATCTTCGACGAGGTGATCACCGCATTCGGCCGTATGGGCAAGTGGAGCGGTGCCGAGTACTTCGGCGTCACCCCGGACATCATGAACACCGCCAAGCAGATCACCAACGGCGCGGTTCCGCTGGGCGCGGTGATCGCCAGCCGCGAGATCTACCAGACCTTCATGAACCAGCCATCGCCCGAGCACATGGTCGAGTTCACCCACGGCTACACCTATTCCGCGCACCCGGTGGCCTGCGCCGCCGGCCTGGCCTCGCTGGAGCTGCTCAAGCGCGAGAACCTGGTGCAGCAGGCCGCCGAGCTGGCGCCGCAGTTCGCCAGCGCCCTGCATGGCCTGAAAGGCGCCAAGCACATCCTCGACATCCGCAACTGCGGCCTGGCCGGGGCGATCCAGCTGGCGCCGCGTGACGGCGACCCGGTAATCCGCCCGTTCGAGGCCGGCATGGCCCTGTGGAAGGCCGGCTTCTACGTGCGCTTCGGCGGCGACAGCCTGCAATTCGGCCCGACCTTCAACGCCAAGATGGAAGACCTCGAGCGGGTCTTCAGCGCCGTCGGCGAGACCCTGAACAAGCTGGATTAACGCCCTATCCCCTGTGGGCGCCAGCAAGCTGGCTCCTAGACAAACAGATTAGTTATTGAGGAATACCGCATGACCACCATTACCCACCTGATCAACGGCGAGCGCATCGCCGGCACCGGCCGCACCACCGAGGTGTTCAACCCGTCCACCGGCGCGGCGATTCGCCAGCTGGCCCTGGCCGACCGCGCCACCGTGCAGCAGGCCATCGACGCCGCCAAGGCCGCCTTCCCGGCCTGGCGCAAGACCCCGGCGGCCAAGCGTGCCCAGGTGATGTTCCGCTTCAAGTTCCTGCTCGAGCAGAACGAGGCGAAGATCGTCCAGCTGATCAGCGAGGAACACGGCAAGACCCTGGAAGACGCCGCCGG
>JBFKAF010001032.1:0-1148 GCA_041621735.1 Pseudomonas sp. | reverse complement strand
GGCACTGCAAGGCGAAGCGGCCGAGTTCGCGGGCGGCGAGGTGCTGCTGGCGACCAAGGCGGATGCGACCAACTCGCTGTTCACCCTGTTCGACAAGATCGAGCAGTCGGCCGGCGTCAGTATCGGCGGCCTGCTCAGTGCGTTGGCCTCGCTGCTGATCGTCACCTACTTCGTCACCTCGGCGGACTCCGGCACCCTGGTGGTCAGTACCCTGGCGGCCCGCGGTAGCCTGCACCCGCCAGTGGCCAGCCGGGTGATCTGGGGCCTGATGGTCGGCGCCATCGCCGCCGGTCTGTTGTGGTCGGGCGGCCTGAAGAGCGTGCAGACGGCAGCTATCTGCGCCGCCCTGCCGATCGCGGTGATCCTGATTCTGATGGCCATGGCCCTGCACCGTACGCTGCTGGCCGAGCCGGCCAAGAGTCTGACCTTGACCGATGACTATGAGCCGACGCTTGGCTGATTCCTGCTGAAACAGTCGAAAGCCCGCCACTGGTCATGCAGTGGCGGGCTTTTCTTTTTTGGCGCGCAGTGGTCAGGGCACGCGACGCGGGTGCTGCATTGGCGCAGATATTCAGTCGCTCTCCCGGCTTAACCAGTCGAAGAACGCCTTGACCGGCGGGTGACGTTCGCGCCCCGGCACGCACAGTACGCTGTAGCCGGCGCCGGATACGTTTACCTGCGGCCGGTAGGGTTGCAGCAGAGCGCTGGCGAGGCTTTCCGAAACCAGGATCGAACTGGCCAGCACCAGGCCCTGACCGGCAATCGCCGCCTGCAGCGCATAGTGCTCATCGTCGTATTCGCGGATGGTTGCGGCGTTCCGCAGCCAGTCCTCGCCGGCCTGCTCGCACCAGGCCTGCCAACCTAGCGCGTAGAGTTCGGAATTGTGCCAGTGCACGCTGATCAGCGTCGGCGTCTGTTGCCGAGCTCGCGCCACTTGCGCCGGCGAGCCATAAACGCCGAAGTGTTCCTCGAATAGGCGGATGCCGTGGAGGCCGTCGGCGGGCTCGAAGCCGTAGCGGATGGCCAGGTCGACGCTGGCATCCTGATGCAGGTCGATGACTGCGCAGTTGGTGTCCAGGCGCACAGTGATGTTCGGGTGCGCGGCATAGAAACGGCCAAGTCGAGGCACCAGCCAGAGCGCCGCGAAG
>JBFKAF010001031.1:0-1152 GCA_041621735.1 Pseudomonas sp. | reverse complement strand
ACGCACTACGTCCTTGGGCTTGAAGTGAGTGAAGCTGATGCCGGGCACTTCATGCAGCACGTCGATCACGTGGGTCAGGCCCGAGCGCGTGCCGCGCGGCAGGTCGACCTGGGTGATGTCGCCGGTAATCACCGCGGTGGAGCCGAAGCCGATACGGGTGAGGAACATCTTCATCTGTTCCATGGTGGTGTTCTGGCTTTCGTCGAGGATGATGAAGCTGTTGCTCAGCGTGCGGCCGCGCATATAGGCCAGTGGCGCGACCTCGATCACCTGCTTCTCGATCAGTCGGGCGACATGCTCGAAACCGAGCATTTCATAGAGTGCGTCGTACAACGGGCGCAGATAGGGGTCGATCTTCTGCGCCAGGTCGCCGGGCAGGAAGCCGAGCTTCTCGCCGGCCTCGACCGCCGGGCGCACCAGCAGGATGCGCCGAACCTGCTCGCGCTCCAGGGCATCCACCGCGCAGGCGACGGCCAGGTAAGTCTTGCCGGTGCCGGCCGGGCCGATGCCGAAATTGATGTCGTGTTCGAGCATCGCCTTGACGTAGCGCTGCTGATTGGCGCCGCGCGGGCGAATCATGCCCTTGCGCGTGCGTAGCGTGACGCTGGCTTCTGCGCCCGGTTTGGCCAGCTCTTCGATGCCGGACTCATGCAGCGCCAGGTGCACGGTGTCCGGGGACAGCTCGCTGTTCTTGGCTTCGCGGTACAGGCGACGCAGCAGCTGTTCGGCGGACAGGGTCTGCTCTGGCGGGCCGAGCAGCTCGAACTGATTGCCGCGGTTGCGGATCTCAATACCCAGACGTTGCTCGATCAGGTGCAGGTGTTCGTCGAGTTGCCCGCACAGGTCGGCGAAGCGGCGAGCATCGAAGGGTTCGAGGGTAAAGCGACGGGGTTCTATGGGTATGTTCAAGGTCGTGTGGTGGCCGCCAGTCGGCAGGGTAGTGAGGCGAAGAATAACGCTAGCCGCGCGAGGGGGGAAGCGTGGCTAACTGCGACTTTAGCAGCTCGCTGGAAAGCCCGCGAGCACGGCACGCGGGACCCTCTCAGCGGCCGGCTCAGGCCGGGGTAAGCTCCGTTAACAGGGTGCCGCGCAGCGAGTGCGGCAGCGCGTCGTCGATCCGCACCATGGCGAACTGGCCGATCAGGCTTGGGT
>JBFKAF010001030.1:0-1153 GCA_041621735.1 Pseudomonas sp. | reverse complement strand
CTACCATCGGCAGACGCTACAGGAGCTGCCAATGGGCGTCTGTTCGCTGGCCAAGGACCAGGAGATCCTGATGTGGAACAAGGCCATGGAGGAGCTTACCGAGGTGCCGGCGCAGCGCGTGGTCGGCTCACGCCTGTCGACTCTGGGCGAACCCTGGCGCGGCCTGCTGGAGCGTTTCATCGAACTTCCCGATCAGCACCTGCACAAGCAGCAGCTGGAACTGGACGGCCAGATACGCTGGCTCAACCTGCACAAGGCGGCCATCGACGAGCCGCTGGCACCGGGCAACAGCGGCCTGGTGCTGCTGGTCGAGGACCTCACCGAAACGCAGTATCTGGAAGACAAGCTGGTGCACTCCGAGCGCCTGGCCAGCATCGGTCGCCTGGCCGCCGGGGTGGCCCATGAAATTGGCAATCCGATCACCGGCATCGCCTGCCTCGCGCAGAACCTGCGCGAGGAGCGCGAGGACGACAGCGAGCTGACCGAAATCAGCGGACAGATTCTCGAGCAGACCAAACGCGTGTCACGCATCGTCCAGTCGCTGATGAGCTTCGCCCACTCTGGCGCTCACCAACAGGCCGACGAGCCGGTGAGCCTGGCCCAGGTGGCGCAAGATGCCATAGGTCTGCTGGCGCTCAATCGACTCGGCACCGAGGTGCACTTCTTCAACCTGTGCGACCCCGAGCACTGGGCCGAGGGTGATCCGCAGCGCCTCGCCCAAGTGCTGATCAACCTGCTCTCCAACGCGCGCGACGCCTCGCCGCCGGGGTCGGCGATCCGGGTCAAGAGCGAGGCCTCCGAGCACACCGTCGACCTGATAGTCGAAGACGAAGGCAGTGGCATCCCCAAGGCCATCATCGAGCGCCTGTTCGAACCGTTCTTCACCACCAAGGACCCGGGCAAAGGCACGGGACTTGGCCTCGCACTGGTCTATTCGATCGTGGAAGAGCATTATGGACAGATAACAATCGACAGTCCGGTAGACCCCGAGCAACAGCGCGGCACCCGAATTCGGGTGACGTTACCGCGGCATGTCGAGGCGACGTCCGTAGCGACTTGAACCAGCGACCTGAGACCGCCAAGAGACCGTATTAATGCCTCATATTCTGATCGTCGAAGACGAAACCATTATCCGCTCTGCCCTTCGCCGCCT
>JBFKAF010001029.1:0-1157 GCA_041621735.1 Pseudomonas sp. | reverse complement strand
CGTGTTGCTCCGCGCACCATCGACGAGGAAAAAGACAGTTTCCGCCGTGGCGGCCGAGGCAAGTCGAAGCTGAAGAAGCGTAATCAGCATGGCTTCACCAGCCCGGCTGGCCCCATCGTGCGTGACGTGCTGATCGGTGAAACCATCACCGTGGGCGACCTGTCGCAGCAGATGTCGGTAAAAGCCGCCGAAGTGATCAAGTTCATGTTCAAGTTGGGCACCCCGGTGACCATCAATCAGGTACTGGATCAGGAAACCGCACAGTTAATCGCCGAAGAACTGGGCCACAAGGTCAAGCTGGTCAGCGACAACGCGCTCGAAGATCAGTTGGCCGAATACCTGAAGTTCGAAGGCGAGTCGATTTCCCGTGCTCCGGTTGTCACCGTCATGGGTCACGTCGACCATGGTAAGACCTCGCTCCTCGACTATATTCGTCGCGCCAAAGTGGCCGCGGGTGAGGCCGGTGGCATCACTCAGCATATCGGTGCCTACCACGTAGAAACCGAGCGCGGCATGGTGACCTTCCTCGATACTCCGGGCCACGCGGCGTTCACCGCCATGCGTGCTCGGGGTGCCAAGGCGACCGACATCGTCATCCTGGTGGTGGCGGCGGACGACGGCGTAATGCCGCAGACGGTTGAAGCTGTCCAGCACGCCAAGGCTGCCGGGGTTCCGCTGGTCGTGGCCGTGAACAAAATCGACAAGCCGGGCGCCGATCTCGATCGCATCAGAAGCGAACTGTCGGTGCATGGTGTGACGTCTGAAGAGTGGGGTGGTGATACCCCGTTTGTATCAGTCTCGGCGAAAGCCGGTACGGGTGTCGACGACCTGCTCGAGGCTGTCCTGCTGCAAGCCGAAGTGCTTGAATTGAAGGCGACCCCGTCGGCCCCGGGTCGTGGCGTCGTGGTTGAATCGCGTCTCGACAAGGGTCGCGGTCCGGTGGCCACTGTGCTGGTTCAGGACGGCACCCTGCGTCAAGGCGATATGATTCTGGTTGGCTCGAACTATGGCCGCATCCGCGCCATGCTTGACGAGAACGGCAAGCCGATCAAGGAAGCTGGTCCAGCCATTCCAGTCGAGATCCTCGGTCTCGATGGTACGCCGGAAGCTGGCGACGACATGACTGTGGTGGCCGACGAGAAGAAGGCCCGCGAAGT
>JBFKAF010001028.1:0-1159 GCA_041621735.1 Pseudomonas sp. | reverse complement strand
CATTCGTTGTCGTACCAGGCCAGCACCTTGACCAACTCGCCCTGCACGCGGGTGTGGTTTAGGTCGACCACGCAGGAAACCGGGTAGCCATTGAAGTCGCTGGACACCAAGGGCACCTGGTTGCACTCCATCACCCCGCTGGGCAGCTGTTGCGCGCCTTGCAGCAGGGCCTGGTTGATCGCCTCGCGGCTGCTCGGGCGCTCGGCGCTGAAGGTCAGGTCGAGCAACGAGACGTTCTGCGTCGGCACCCGCACCGACAAGCCGTCCAGGCGCCCGGCCAGCTCCGGCAACACCAGGCCGATGGTCTTCGCCGCCCCGGTGCTGGTGGGGATCATCGACACCGCCGCGGCGCGGGCGCGGTACAGGTCGCTGTGGGTCTTATCCAGCAGGTTCTGATCGTTGGTATACGCGTGCACCGTGTTGATCAGCCCCTGGCGAATGCCCACCGCCTGATGCAGCACCTTGACCAGTGGCGCCAGGCAGTTGGTGGTGCAGGAGGCGTTGGAGACTATCTGCTGGTCGGCCAGTTGTTCATGGTTCACCCCGTACACCACGGTCAGGTCGGCACTCTCCATAGGGTGCGACAGCAGCACCCGCGATGCGCCGGCACTCAGGTGCTGCGCCGCCAGGTCGCGCTTCTTCAGCTTGCCCGAACACTCCAGCACCAGGTCGATGCCGAGCCGTTGCCAGGGCAGGTTGAGCACCTCGCGTTCGCGCAGCAGTTCGATGGATTGGTCATTCACCTGCATTAACGCCTCCTGCAGCTCGATATGGCCGGGGAAGCGGCCAAAGGTCGAGTCGAAGCGCGTCAGGTGGACCAGGGTTGGGTGATCGCCGAGATCATTGATCGCGACCAGCTGAATCTGCTGTTCCAGCCCGCGCTCGAACAGTGCGCGCAGCACTGCCCGTCCAATTCGCCCGTACCCATTGATGGCAATGCGCAGCATAAGACGCCTCCCGTGTGCGGTATTGCCTTCAGCTTAGGCGAGAGGCGCGGCGCTGCGCCGGGCAAACTGTGTTCAGTCGTTACGCGCGCCACCCAAATAGCCGCAGCCGCGCATCACCTGGCCGTTCAGGCGCAGTTCGGCCGACAGGTGCTGCACCGCGCCGCTCATGCTGTCGACGCAGCGTTGCGGCGCGAGCCACAACTCCAGGCGCT
>JBFKAF010001027.1:0-1161 GCA_041621735.1 Pseudomonas sp. | reverse complement strand
CATCCTCGATAGCGAATGGCCGGCCTGCCAGGCTGCGTTCCAGCGCTGGCTGGCGCCCGCCAACTTCGACGAACAGGGACGCCAGCAACGGTCGTTGCAGCAGCTGCGCCAGCCGATCGGCCAGAACTGAGTCGCCTCACTCGACCTCGAACAGGCCGTCGCGCAGTTGACCGCCGCTGAGGCGCTGGCGAATGTCGGCATCGATGCGCGGGTCATCCGGGCCATAGAGCATCACCTGGCGATAGGCGTTGACCCGGTTGATCTCCGCGCCCAGGTAGTCCCAGACCACTCGGGTGCAGGCCGGGGTGCGCCGGTCGCCGCTGGAAACACCGGACTTCAGGCCATTGAGGCGGGTGATGCGACTCTTGAAGCTGGGAATCAAAATGGTCTGACTCATCTCATTGGCGGTCAGCGACTCGTAGTCGATCAGAAACACCCGGTCCTGCAGATAGAACGCCGCGCCCAGGTAGCGGCAGCGTACCCAGTCGTCGGCCTCGCCGCTGTCGGCGCGCGAGCGCTCCTGGCGTTCCTGGCGCTCGAACAGGTAGGTGCCGCGTTCCTCGCGCAGCTGCACCAGCGACAGCAGGATGTTGCCGGGCACCGACATGCAGTTGGAGTATTCGAAGTAATAACCGCAATAGCGCGACAGGTTATTGCAGTGCTCACGCAGCGGCTGCAGCAACTCGAGCAGCGGATCGGTCGCCGTCGGCCGTTCCAGGCCACTGCGGCGTACGCCGATCAGGCGGGCGAACTGCTCCGCCGGCAGGCCCAGCTCATAATCCTCGATGCCGAAGAAATCGCAGATGCGCTTGAGGTTGTAAGCCGTCGGCCGGCTCTGCCCGCTGAGGTACTTGTTGAACTGCGCGCGATTGATCGCCAGTTGCCGGCAAACCTCGGCAATAGAGCGGTAGTGGCTGCACAGCAGCTTGAGATTGAGACCCTGATGGTTCGACATGACGCCGCCTAGGTGATGCTAGCGGCGCAAATATAGCATCAACTCGCGTCACATCACCGCTATCCGCGAAATTGCCTGACACACGCGGTTACTCAACCATGCACAGGTCGCCCGCTGCGTGGCATTCCCGAATAACTACAAGAGAGGCATCTCCTCATGCTGGACCTCCTCAACGACCTGCTCTGGAGCAAGCTGCTGATCGTCAT
>JBFKAF010001026.1:0-1162 GCA_041621735.1 Pseudomonas sp. | reverse complement strand
CGCCAAAGTACTGGCTGAAAGTGGCTTGAACATCATCGCGGCAACCAGCCTGACCGACGCTGCTCAGCAAGTCGTCAAAGCTGCGGAGGGCAAGTAATGAGCGTCCTGATTAATAAAGACACCAAAGTTATCTGCCAGGGCTTCACCGGCTCGCAGGGTACCTTCCACTCCGAACAAGCCATCGCCTACGGCACCAAGATGGTTGGCGGCGTGACTCCGGGCAAGGGCGGCACCACTCACCTGAACCTGCCGGTATTCAACACCGTGCGTGAAGCGGTCGAGCAAACTGGCGCTACCGCCAGCGTGATCTACGTGCCGGCTCCGTTCTGCAAGGACTCGATCCTTGAAGCGGCCATGGGCGGCATCAAGCTGATCGTCTGCATCACCGAAGGCATCGCGACCATCGACATGCTCGAAGCCAAGGTCAAGTGCGACGAACTGGGCGTGGTCCTGATCGGCCCGAACTGCCCAGGCGTGATCACCCCGGGCGAGTGCAAGATCGGCATCATGCCAGGTCACATTCACCTGCCAGGCAAAGTCGGCATCGTGTCGCGTTCCGGCACCCTGACCTATGAAGCCGTGAAGCAGACCACCGACGCCGGCTTCGGCCAGTCCACTTGCGTGGGCATCGGTGGCGACCCGATTCCGGGCTCCAACTTCATCGACATCCTCAAGCTGTTCCAGGAAGACCCGAAGACCGAAGCGATCGTGATGATCGGTGAGATCGGTGGTTCTGCTGAAGAAGAAGCGGCAGCCTATATCAAGGCCAATGTGACCAAGCCAGTGGTGTCCTACATCGCTGGTGTGACTGCTCCTCCGGGCAAGCGCATGGGCCACGCCGGCGCCATCATCTCCGGTGGTAAAGGTACTGCGGACGAGAAGTTCGCCGCTCTGCAGGACGCCGGCGTGAAAACCGTGCGTTCCCTGGCTGACATCGGCAAGGCCCTGGCCGAGCTGACCGGTTGGGAAGTCAAGAACGCCTAAGCGTTACTGACGATGAAAAGGCCACCTTCGGGTGGCCTTTTTTGTGGGTTTGCCAAGCACCGGCAGTCAAGCGAGGTGACCGTCGCTTTATACTGAGCGCGCATTTATAGGAGAGGCTTGTGTTCAGGTTTGTTGTCAGTAGTGTGTTTGCAGTGTGGTTCTCGGTGCTGGCAGGTCT
>JBFKAF010001025.1:0-1165 GCA_041621735.1 Pseudomonas sp. | reverse complement strand
TGTCCATCGAGTGTTGCCATGTCCGTGCAGGCCCGTTCCCCGTCCAACCTGCGACCGAGTACCCTGCACCTGCCGCAAGGCGCCTGGGCCACCGTACTCGATTGCCTGGCCGCGCACTTTCCGGCAATCGGCCGCGAGGTGTGGCTGCAGCGCATGGCGCGCGGCAAGGTGCTGGACGCCGACGGCGTGCCGATTGGCCCGCAGCATGCCTATAAGGTCGGGCTGCGCGTGCACTATTTTCGCGAGGTGGCGGCGGAGACTCCGATTCCGTTCGTCGAGTCGATCCTGCATGTCGACGAACACCTGTTGGTGGCCGACAAGCCGCACTTCTTGCCGGTGATGCCGGCCGGCGAATACGTCGAGCAGACCCTGCAGGCGCGCCTGGTCAAGCGCCTGGGCAATGCCGATCTGGTGCCGCTGCACCGCATCGACCGGCATACCGCAGGCCTGGTGTTGTTCTCGACCAACCCGCAGAGTCGCGGCCAGTATCAGGCGCTGTTCCGTCTGCGGCAGATGGTCAAACGCTACGAAGCCCTGGCGCCGGCCCTGCCGGGCGTCGAGTTCCCGTTGCTGCGGGCCACGCGGCTGGTCGCGGGTGAGCCGTTCTTTCGCATGCAGGAGGCCGCGGGCGAGGCGAACACCGAAACCCACATCGAGGTCGCCGAGCGGCTCGGCGAGCTGTGGCGCTATGCGCTGTACCCGATCACCGGCAAGAAGCACCAATTGCGCGTGCATCTGGCCGCACTGGGGGCGCCGATCTGTAACGATCCGTTCTACCCCGAGGTCAGCGATGCGGCGGACGCCGTTGACGATTACACCCGGCCGCTCAAGCTGCTGGCCCAGGGGCTGGTGTTTATCGACCCGCTGAGCGGCGAGCAACGGCGCTTCGAGAGTCGCCTGAGCCTGCTCTGAGCGTTTCGGCGGGCCGCCGGGGGCGAGTTTTCGCGCCTACAGGCTAAACCGGTTGTTTCGGCGCCGCCTGCCAGAGCACCTCGGCGATCTGCTGGCGGCGGGCGATCAGGCGTGCGGCGACGAACAGCAGGTCGGACAGCCGATTGACGTAGGCCAGCCCGACGGCGCGGATAGGCTCCTCGGCGTTCAGCTGCTGGCAACGCCGCTCCGCCGCTCGCGCCAGGCTACGGCAGACATGGGCCTGGGCAATCAG
>JBFKAF010001024.1:0-1168 GCA_041621735.1 Pseudomonas sp. | reverse complement strand
TCGCTGCGCCAGGTCGACTCCAAGCTGCGCGATTTCGTCATGGCCTTCTCCAACATGACCAGCAACTTCTCCGGGGTGCCGCTGGCGTTCGCCTTCATCATCCTGCTCGGCTTCAACGGTGCGCTGACCATCCTGCTCAAGCAGATGGGCATCATCGAAGACTTCAACCTCTACTCGAAAACCGGGCTGATCATCCTCTACACCTACTTCCAGATCCCCCTCGGCGTGCTGCTGCTGTATCCGGCGTTCGATGCCCTGCGCAGCGACTGGCGCGAGTCGGCGGCGCTGCTCGGCGCCAGCAACTGGCAGTTCTGGCGGCATATCGGCCTGCCGGTGCTGACCCCGGCGCTGCTCGGCACCTTCGTGATTCTGCTGGCCAACGCCCTGGGCGCTTACGCCACGGTGTACGCCCTGACCACCGGCAACTTCAACGTGCTGCCGATCCGCATCGCCTCGCTGGTCGCCGGCGACATCTTCCTCGATCCGAACATGGCCAGCGCCCTGGCGATGGTCCTGGTCGGGTTGATGACCCTGGTCACCCTGGTGCATCAATGGCTATTGCGCAGGAGCTACCATGTCACGCGCTGAACTCTCCGCTGTCGGCCTGTACCACCGGCTGATGGTCTACACCCTGTTCATCATCCTGCTGCTGCCCTTGCTCGGCACCCTGCTCTACTCGCTGTCCACCGACTGGTCGGCGACCATTCTGCCGAGCGGGATGACCTTCAAGTGGTACGTCGAGCTGTGGGGCGACCCGCGTTTTCTCGCCGCCTTCGGCCATTCGCTGCTGATCTGCGTCGGCGCCCTGCTGCTGTCGGCCGTGCTGATCCTGCCGTTGCTGTTCGTCGTGCATTACCACTTCCCCAAACTCGACGGGCTGATGAACATCCTCATCCTGCTGCCGTTCGCCGTGCCGCCGGTGGTGTCCTCGGTCGGTCTGCTGCAGCTGTATTCCTCCGGGCCGCTGGCCATGACCGGCACGCCGTGGATTCTGATCGGCTGCTACTTCACCGTGGCGCTGCCGTTTATGTACCGGGCAATCACCAACAACCTGCAGGCGATCAACCTACCCGACCTGATGGACGCCGCCCACATGCTCGGCGCCAGCACCTGGAAGGCGGCGTTGCTGGTGGTGCTGCCAAACCTGCGCAAGGGCCTGATGGTTTCG
>JBFKAF010001023.1:0-1168 GCA_041621735.1 Pseudomonas sp. | reverse complement strand
TTGCCAGGCGCTGGTCGCCGAGCGTGAGCAGATCAGCGCCAAGCTGCTGGGGGCCGAAGCGATTTTCGGCACGGCGATCCCGCAGTCGGCGGCGTTCGTCGCCGCCTTCCAGCGCAACCTCGACAGCCTGCGCAGCCAGGGCGTGAGCGCCACCCTGCAAACCCTGCTGGGTTAACTCCCCCATGCCGCCAAGGCGTCTTCCTCTGATGTGGAGTCAGTTATGTATCTGGTATGTGGCGAGGCTTTGTTCGATGTCTTCAGTCTGGACGCCGGCGCGCGCAGCAGCGAGTTGGCGCTCAAGGCGATTGCCGGTGGTTCACCCTTCAACGTGGCGGTCGGCCTGCGCCGTCTGGCCACCGATTCGGCGCTGTTCGCCGGAATTTCCATGGATTTTCTCGGCGATCGGCTGCGCCGGGTGTTGCACGAGGAAGGCGTGAGCGGCGACTATTTGGTGTCCAGCGATGCGCCGACCACCCTGGCGATGGTCGCAGTCGACGCCCAGGGCGTGCCGCACTACAGCTTTCGCGGCGAGGGCTGCGCCGATCGCGTGCTGGGCCTTGAGCACCTGCCGGCGCTGGATGCACGGGTGCGCGGCATCCATGTCGGCTCCTACGCCCTGGTGGTGACGCCCATCGCCGATACCCTGCTGGCGCTGGTGCGGCGCGAGAGCGAGCGGCGCCTGATCAGCCTCGATCCCAATGTGCGCCTCGGCGTCGAGCCGAGCATCGAGCTGTGGCGCCAGCGTATCGAGGCCTGCGCCGCCCAGGCGCATCTGATCAAGGTCAGCGAGGAAGATCTGCAGCTGCTCTACCCCGGGCGCAAGCCCGAAGAGCTCATCCGCCAGTGGCTCGACCAGCGCTGCCAGCTGGTGTTCCTCACCCATGGCAGCGACGGCGCCAGCGTCTACAGCCGTCAGCACGGCCATTGGTCGGTGCCGGCGCAGGCGGTGCAGACCCGCGACACAGTCGGCGCCGGCGACACCTTTCAGGCCGCGCTGCTGGCCTACCTGAGTCGCCATGAACTGGACAGTCCGCCGGCGCTGGCCGAGCTGTCTCGCGGGCACATCGAGGCGATGCTTGCCTACGCCGTGCGTGCAGCCGCGGTGACCTGCTCGCGGGTCGGCCCGGATCTGCCCTACGCCCATGAACTGGAACAGCCTTGAGCCGCA
>JBFKAF010001022.1:0-1169 GCA_041621735.1 Pseudomonas sp. | reverse complement strand
TAGATCGGCAGGTGCGAGCGAATCCGCGACATCAGCCGCGGCGTGTCGCCGCTCTCGGTCATGCAGATGATCGCCTTGACCCCATGCAGGTGGTTGGCCGCATACATGGCCGACATGGCGACCGACTCATCGATCCGCTGGAACTGCTCATCCATGCGGTGCTTGGAGCGATGCGCCAGGGGATGCTTTTCCGCGCCGATGATCACCCGGCGCATGGCCTGCACGGTTTCGATCGGATAAGCCCCGGCGGCGGTCTCGGCCGAGAGCATCACCGCGTCGGTGCCGTCGAGTACGGCGTTGGCCACGTCGAACACTTCGGCGCGGGTCGGCATCGACTGGGTGATCATCGACTCCATCATCTGCGTCGCGGTGATCACCACGCGGTTGAGCGTGCGCGCGCGGTCGATGATCAGCTTCTGCACCGCGACCAACTCGGCGTCACCGATCTCCACCCCGAGATCGCCGCGCGCCACCATCACCCCGTCGGAGGTTTCGATGATGGCGTCCAGTACGCCGAGGTCATTCACCGTTTCGGCGCGCTCGATCTTGGCGATTAGCCCGGCCTCGCCGCCCGCCTCATGCAGCAGCCGGCGCGCCAGCTGAATGTCGGCGGCATCACGGGGGAAGGACACCGCCAGGTAGTCGACCCGCATGGCGGCGGCGGTCTTGATATCGATGCAGTCCTTCTCGGTCAGCGCGGCAGCCGACAGGCCGCCACCCTTGCGGTTGATGCCCTTGTTGTTGGACAACGGGCCGCCGACCAGCACCTCGCAATGCAGCTTGCTGCTCTCGACCCGCAGCACCTTGAGCTCGATGCGTCCGTCATCCAGCAGCAGGATGTCGTCCGGGCGGCTGTCGTTGATCAGCGCCTCGTAATCGATGCCGACCGCCTGGGCGTCGCCGGCCTGCTTGTCCAGCGTGGCGTCGAGAATGAAGCCCTGGCCCTTGTCCAGTTGCACCTTGCCTGCGGCGAAGCGGGCGATGCGGATCTTCGGCCCCTGCAGGTCGGCCAGTACCGCGACGAAGCGCCCGTGCTTACGGGCCATCTCGCGCACCAGATCGGCGCGCGCCATGTGCTCTTGCGCGCTGCCGTGGGAGAAATTCAGGCGCACCACATCCACCCCGGCCAGTACCAGCCCTTCGATGGCCTCGGGGCTTTCGGTGGCCGG
>JBFKAF010001021.1:0-1171 GCA_041621735.1 Pseudomonas sp. | reverse complement strand
TGTCGCGATGCATCCGAGCATCGCGCAGATTCTCGAGCCGTTCTTCGCCCGCTACGCCTGCGCCTTCCCCGCCCCGGGCTAGCTGTAGTTTCTCACCTCGGTCTTCGCATTGATGACGAGGCGGGAAGCCGGAGGGCGATGTGAAGTGGCTGAGTGGGGTCGATGGAAGTTGTAATGCGCCATCCAGGGGGTCAGCTCGCGGGCCCGCACATCTGAGTTTGGATAGACATAGGCGTAAGCCCACTCGCGAAGCAGCGTCTGGATGAACCTTTCGGCCTTGCCATTTGTACGCGGCGTGTAGGGCCTGGTACGAATGTGCCTGATCCGCAATCGGCGCAGCATCTTGGCAAAGCGGTTGGATTTGTAGGCCGAGCCGTTATCGGTCATCACGCCATGCACGCGAACGCCCAGGGCCTTGTAGTACCGCAAAGCGGCCATCAAATGCGTGCAGGCACTGCGCGCCGTCTCATCGGGCAGCATCAGGCTGAAGCCCACCCGGGAATGATCGTCAATGGCCACATGCAGGGTTTGATGGCCAGCGCGGGGCGTGTTCTGGGTGCGATCGCCCGTGACCCGGTGGCCTGGCTTGTCAAAGCGTGCCAGCTTCTTCATGTCCAGGTGCAGCAGTTCGCCAGGGAGCTTGCGCTCATAGCGCACCACCGCCGGCGCATCCTGCAGGGCCGGGAGCCTGGCCAGATCGCCTGCCTTGCAGGCCCGAGCCACGGCACTGCGCGACAAGCCCACGCGCTCAGCGATGCGCTCATAGGTCAGCCGATGGTTGCGCCGCAGCGCCAATGCGCGTTCGATCTTGCTGGTGCAGCTGCGCCGGGGCGAGCTTGCTGGGCGCGAACTGCGGTCAAACAGTCCGGCGCTACCTTCCAAGGTAAAGCGTGCCAGCCACTTGCGGGCGGTGTGCGCGCTCAAGCCCGCGGCTGCAGCCGCGGGCTTGAGACCGATGCGGTCAATCTCGCGAATCAAATGTGCTCGACCTTTGGGCGTCATTGAGGCATTCTTATGGATGTTCATTCGAGGAATCCTGAAAGAGTTTGGAAGCGTCAGAACCTCCATCTTCCTTCACCTCGGGTGAACAACCTATTGGGAAACTACATCTAGCCATAACACCTAATGGCGCCGTTGCTGCGACTCTTCCATGCTGGACTGCATGTGTTCC
>JBFKAF010001020.1:0-1172 GCA_041621735.1 Pseudomonas sp. | reverse complement strand
GGTCATTGGCATAGCGCCGCGCCAACAGGTAGGCCAAGGCCGTCAGACCGATGGCGAGCATATGCGAGGCCATGTGCCAGCCATCGGCGAGCAGGGCCATGGAGTTGAAGGCATAACCCGCGGCGATCTCCACCAGCATGGTCGCGCCGGTCAGGGCCGCTACCCGCCAGGCCTGTCGTTCGGCGGTACTTTCCAGTGGCCGGTAATCGTGGGAGGGCTCCCAGCGGGAGTGATTGCAGGCGCTCATGACGGCTCCTTGAAGGATTCGACCCGGGTAGACTACAACCCCAGGGCAGCGTCCAGGTCAACCCATCGCCTTAATAGGTAGAGCCCGACTAGCGTAAAGCCTAGAATCACGCCCAGACTTTTAGGAGCAACGCTGTATGTTGATGGTGATTTCCCCGGCCAAGACCCTCGATTACCAGACCGCGCCGGTGACCCAGCGCTTCACCCTGCCCGAACATCTCGATCACGCCCAGGACCTGATCGCCCTGCTGCGCGACTTCAGCCCCGCGCAGATCGCCGAGCTGATGCACCTCTCCGACAAGCTCGCCGGGCTCAATGCGGCCCGCTTCGGCAGCTGGACACCGATCTTCACCCCGGACAACGCCAAGCAGGCGCTGCTGGCCTTCAAGGGCGACGTGTATACCGGCCTGAATGCCGAAGACTTCAGCGAAGACGACTTCGATTTTGCGCAAGCGCACCTGCGCATGCTCTCCGGTCTGTACGGCGTGCTGCGCCCACTGGACCTGATGCAACCCTACCGCCTGGAGATGGGCAGCAAACTGGCCAACCCGCGCGGCAAGGATCTGTATGCCTTCTGGGGCGAACGCATCAGCGGCTGGCTGAATCAGGCACTGGCCGCTCAGGGCGACGAGGTGCTGCTCAACCTGGCCTCCACCGAATACTTCGGCGCGGTGAAGCGCAAAGCCCTGAGCGCGCGGATCATCGACACCGAATTCAGGGACCTGAAGAACGGCCAATACAAGATCATCAGCTTCTACGCCAAGAAAGCCCGTGGCCTGATGAGCCGCTACGTGATCAAAGAACGCCTGCGCAACCCCGAAGGCCTCAAGGATTTCAGCTACCAGGGTTACCGCTATTCGGCCGAGCAATCCAAGACCGACAAGCTGGTGTTCCTGCGCGACCAGCCAGAAGACTGAGCGCTTTTC
>JBFKAF010001019.1:0-1175 GCA_041621735.1 Pseudomonas sp. | reverse complement strand
CTCCTCGATACCTTCAGCTTCGACGCAATCGGCAACGACCTGCTTGAGCCGCTCGCGCTCGCCTTCGTCTTCGATCCTCAGCGAGATGCCGACATGGCTGGTGCGTGGCATGTACACCAGGTAGCGCGAGGGAATCGACAGCTGGGTGGTCAGGCGCGCGCCCTTGCTGCCAATCGGGTCCTTGGTGACCTGGACCACCAGCGCCTGCCCCTCATGCACCAGGGCGCTGATGCTCTCCACCGCACTGCCTTCACGGCTGGAGATTTCCGAGGCGTGGATAAACGCCGCACGCTCCAGGCCGATATCGACGAACGCCGCCTGCATGCCCGGCAGTACGCGCACCACTTTGCCTTTATAGATATTGCCGACGATGCCACGCCGCTGCGTGCGCTCGACATGCACTTCCTGCAGCACGCCGTTTTCCACCACCGCCACGCGCGACTCCATCGGCGTGATGTTGATCAGAATCTCTTCACTCATGCGGCCATCTCTTCTCAGGTGAAGCTGAAAGCTGGGGAAGCGCAGCGTTCAGCGAACGCCGCCGCCCACCCGCGGCTGCAGCCTCTTAACTGTGGGCTGGCAGTGGCTGCCAGCACGGAATAGCGAATTCTGCGAGCAGTTCGGCCGTTTCGCACAGGGGTAAACCCACCACCGCCGAATAACTGCCCTGCAACTGGCTGACGAATATCGCCGCCAAGCCTTGAATAGCATAACTGCCGGCTTTGTCCTGCGGTTCACCACTGGCCCAATAAGCCTCCAGCTCGCCACGCGTCAACTCGCGAAAGGTCACCTGACTGGAGACCACCCGCACCGCTAGCCGCGCATGTGACGCCAGCGCCACAGCCGTCAGCACCCGATGCTCACGGCCGGACAATGCCGTCAGAGTAGCAAGGGCTTCATCGCGATCCGCCGGTTTACCGAGAATGCGCCCATCGAGCACCACAGCGGTATCGGCGCCCAACACCACGGCCTCTTGCGAACTTTCCAGGAGGCTCAGAGCGGCCAGGGCTTTAGCGCGCGCCAGGCGTTCGACATAGGCACCGGGCAGCTCATCCGGCAACGCGCGTTCATCGATGGGAACGCTATGTGGGATAAAGGGCACACCGATTTGCGTCAACAACTCACGTCGACGCGGCGACCCCGAAGCCAGATAGAGCGTGGCCATGCAGACTTCT
>JBFKAF010001018.1:0-1177 GCA_041621735.1 Pseudomonas sp. | reverse complement strand
CGGACCAGCCAGGTCAGGAGCAGGGCCACGGCACTGAGCACCAGCAACGAATGGCTGAACCCGCGGTGATAGGTCATATCCGCCACCGCATCGCCGTAATCGATCACTACGTCCAGGTCGGGCAGGGTGCCGAGCAGGGCGCCGTACAACAGCGCCTTGCGCCCCTGCCAGCGACCGAGCAGTGCGCCCTGAATAGTGGCGCCGAGCACCGCCTGGGTTATCGAGTCCATGAGCAAGCCTATCGCGCAAACAGGCGGTCAAGTTACGCCAGCCGTTGAGCGAATACAGCTACGAAATTTCAAGCAGAAGTTTCAATCTGCAGGCGCATGCTCGGGGTGCGCTCTGGTCGCCCCTCGACAAGTCAAACGGCGTCCTCGCAGGCGTTGCTTGCGCGTGGCTGAACCGCTGCACAGTCATGTCTGGCTGTGTATGGGTGGCGCGTTTATCGCTCCCGCGCATGGGTTGCACGCTGAAGCACGGGGAAAGTGAAGTGGCTCGGGTTATCCTGAGCCTCCGTTTTAGTCGAAGACCTCGTCATGCTGGTGATTTCCAACAGCGTCCATCTGCCGGATGCTGAAATTGAGCTGACCGCCATCCGTGCCCAAGGCGCCGGTGGGCAGAACGTCAACAAGGTCTCCAGCGCGGTACACCTGCGCTTCGACAGCCAGGCCTCGTCCTTGCCGCCATTCTACAAGGAACGCCTGCTGGCGCTGCGCGACAGCCGCATCACCGCCGATGGCGTGGTGATCATCAAGGCCCAGCAGTACCGCACCCAGGAGCAGAATCGCAGCGATGCCCTGGAGCGGCTGGCCGAGTTGATTCGCAATGCCGCCAAGACCGAAAAAGCCCGGCGCCCGACCAAACCGACCCTGGGCTCGAAGAAACGCCGCCTGGAGGGCAAGAGCAAGCGCGGGACGATCAAGGCGGGCAGGGGCAAGGTGGATTTCTGAGCGCTGGCCTGGCCGACCTCGGTTTCGTTGCCATAGGCCTGCGCGGTGTCGATATGCCGGTAGCCGAGTTCGAGGGCGCCGCGAACCGAATCGATGACCTGTTGGCCTTTGAGGCGGAAAGTGCCGAGACCGAGTGCGGGAAGATGATGCATGGAGTGCTCCTTGCTTAAAAAGTGATCAATTAGCGCTAGCCAACGACGCGCTCCCCTCAGCAGACACTGACATGG
>JBFKAF010001017.1:0-1183 GCA_041621735.1 Pseudomonas sp. | reverse complement strand
GCCTCCAACCTTGCAGTCGTGATGGAGAAACCTGCATGAGCCTGACCAGTGTTGCCGTTATCGTGGTTCTGATTCTCGCCGCCGCTTACGCGGTGATCCTCTACAACGGCCTGGTGCGCTTGAAGCATGGCGTGAGCAAGGCATGGGCCAATATCGATGTATTGCTCAAGCAGCGCCATGAAGAACTGCCCAAGCTGGTCGAGACCTGCAAGCAGTACATGCTGCATGAGCGCACCACCCTGGAACGGGTGATCGCCGCGCGTCAGGCCGTGTCCAGTGCCCGCGAGAGGGGCGATGTCGGCGCCCTCGGCCAGGCGGAAAGCGGTTTGCGGGCCGGTCTCGGGCAGCTGTTCGCGTTGGCCGAGAACTACCCGCAGCTGAAAGCCAACGACAGTTTCCAGCACCTGCAGCAGCGCATCAGTGGTTTGGAAAACGGCATCGCCGACCGCCGCGAGCTGTACAACGAGGCGGTCAACCTGAATAACGTACGCATCGAGCAGTTTCCCGATGTGCTGCTGGCCCGAGCCTTCGCCTTCAACGCCAGGGAACTGCTGGAGTTCAGCGAGGTGGAGAAGGCCGACGTCGACCTCAAAACCCTGTTCGGCTGAGCCGTGGCCATCGAAGGCTTGCTGATCGGTCTGGCGCTCAGCGTCGGTGCAACGGCCGGCGGGGGCTGGTGGTGTCTGCGGCGCCTGACCCAGGCACGTCATCTGCTGGACACCCCGACCTCGAAAATTCGTTCGGCGGCGCAGGGCTATGCCGAGTTCTATGGCGTATTGCAGCCGCAGCCGGACAGCGTGATCGTCGCGCCGCTGAGCGGGAAACCCTGCCTGTGGTGGCGTTTCAAGATCGAGGAATACCAGGCCGATGACCAGAAACGCAGCTGGCGGGTCTTGGAAAGCGGCAGTTGCGAGAGTTGGCTGCTGTTGGACGACGGCACCGGTCACTGTCTGATCAACCCGTGCGGTGCCGAAGTACGCCCCTCCACCCGCGAGGTGTGGCGGGGCTACCTGCGCCATCCGCGTGGGCCGGCGAAAAGCGGCTGGCAGGGCCTGCTGAGCAGTGGCAAGCGCTATCGCTATACCGAGGAGCGCCTGCATGCCGGGCAGCCGCTGTACGCCATCGGCGATTTTCGCAGCGGCGGCGGTGGCCGTCAGGGTTTCGATCCGAGCGCGGCACAGGG
>JBFKAF010001016.1:0-1183 GCA_041621735.1 Pseudomonas sp. | reverse complement strand
GAAAGACGCGCCGGAGCATTTCCAGCTACCGGTGCGCGAGGCCATGGTCAGCAATTTGCAGACCCTGGACCCGGATGTGCCGCTGGAGCGCCTGTTGCAAACCTTCGATGCCGGCCACGTCGCGCTGATCGTCGAACAGGGTCGTTTCCTCGGCCTGATCACCAAGAGTGATGTACTCAACCTCTGGCGCCGTACCCTGCGCTAGAGCGCGCGGTTGAAAACCTACTCGGCTGCGCAACTGAAACCCTACACAGCCGGCGGCGCTCAGTTCGTAGGATGGGTTGCCGCGTAGCGGCGTAACCCGTCAATCCATCCGCCGGCTCGAAGCGCCTGCAGCGGTCAGGCATAACCTATAGGGGAGTCCAACATGAGCGAATTCGAAACCCTGACCGTGCACGCCGGCTATGAGCCGGATTGGACCGGCGCGGTGATGCCGCCGATCTACGCCACTTCGACCTTCCGTCAGCAATCGCCGGGGGTGCATGCCGGTTACGAGTACGGACGCAGCCAGAACCCCACGCGCCAGGCGCTGGAGCGCGCCATCGCCGAACTCGAAGGTGGCAGCCAGGGCTACGCTTTTTCCTCCGGTCTGGCGGCCTGCGCCACGGTGCTGGATCTGCTGCCGGTGGGCAGTCACCTAGTCGCGGTGGACGATCTGTACGGCGGCACCTACCGCCTGTTCGAGCGGGTGCGCAAGCTCAGCGCCGGCCTGCAGGTCAGCTATGTGCCGGCCGACGCCGATGCCGCGACCCTGGCCGCCGCAGTCAAACCCGAAACCCGGATGATCTGGGTCGAGACGCCGACCAATCCCACCCTCAAACTCTGCGATCTGGCCCAGGTCGGCCAACTGGCAAGGGCGCGCGGCATCCTCGCGGTGGCCGACAACACCTTCGCCTCACCCTATTTGCAGCGGCCGCTGGAGCAGGGTTTCGACATCGTCGTGCATTCGGCCACCAAGTACCTCAACGGCCACTCCGACGTGATCGCCGGACTGGTGGCGGTGGCCGACCGGCCGGAGCTGGCCGAGCAACTGGCGTTTCTGCACAACTCGGTGGGCAGCATTCTCGATCCGTTCTCCAGCTTCCTCTGCCTGCGCGGCATGCGCACCCTGGCGCTGCGCCTGCAACGGCATGTCGACAACGCCACCGAGCTGGCGGCCTGGCTGGAGCGCCAAGCCCAGGTG
>JBFKAF010001015.1:0-1184 GCA_041621735.1 Pseudomonas sp. | reverse complement strand
GCCGGCGAGTTCCCCGATGGCGCGCGCGCGCTGCGGGCGAAGATCGACATGGCCTCGCCGAACATGAACCTGCGCGACCCTATCCTCTATCGCATCCGGCATGCCCACCATCACCAGACCGGTGACAAGTGGTGCATCTACCCGAGTTATGACTTCACTCACGGTCAGTCGGATGCCATCGAGGGCATCACCCACTCGGTCTGTACCCTGGAGTTCGAGGATCACCGCCCGCTGTACGAGTGGTTCCTCGAGCAACTGCCGGTGCCGGCCAAGCCGCGCCAGTACGAATTCGCCCGCCTCAACCTGAACTACACCATCACCAGCAAGCGCAAGCTCAAGCAGCTGGTCGATGAAGGCCACGTGCAGGGCTGGGACGACCCGCGCATGTCGACCCTGACCGGCTATCGCCGTCGCGGTTATACCCCGCAGTCGATCCGCAAGTTCTGCGACATGGTCGGCGTCAACCGGGCCGGCGGCGTGGTCGATGTCGGCATGCTGGAATTCAGCATCCGCGATGACCTGGACGCCAATGCCGCGCGCGCCATGTGCGTGCTCAAGCCGCTCAAGGTGGTGATCACTAACTACCCGGAAGGCCAGGTGGAAAACCTCGAACTGCCGCGTCATCCGAAACAGGACATGGGCGTGCGTCAGCTGCCTTTCTCCCGCGAGATCTATATCGATGCCGGCGACTTCGAGGAAGTGCCGCCCGCCGGCTTCAAGCGCCTGATCCCCGGTGGCGAAGCGCGTCTGCGCGGCAGCTATGTGATCCGCGCCGACGAGGCGATCAAGGATGCCGACGGCAACATAGTCGAACTGCGCTGCTCCTACGACCCGGACACCCTCGGCAAGAACCCGGAAGGGCGTAAGGTCAAGGGCGTGATCCACTGGGTGCCGGCGGCCGAAAGCGTCGAGTGCGAAGTGCGCCTGTACGACCGCCTGTTCCGCTCGGCCAACCCGGAGAAGGCCGAAGAGGGCGCCAGCTTCCTCGACAACATCAACCCCGAGTCGCTGGTGGTGCTCAAGGGCTGTCGCGCCGAGCCGTCGCTGGCCCAGGCTCAGCCAGAGGAGCGCTTCCAGTTCGAGCGCGAAGGCTACTTCTGCGCCGACCTCAAGGACAGCAAGCCGGGTGCGCCGGTGTTCAACCGCACCGTGACCCTGCGCGACTCCTGGGCCTGAGGCCCTGG
>JBFKAF010001014.1:0-1192 GCA_041621735.1 Pseudomonas sp. | reverse complement strand
GGACGATCTCGCCCTGATCCGGGTACTCGACCTCTACCTGGCGCTGCTGCGACGCGTGCCCTACTCGCCGCACTGCACCCTGCCGGAGGGCGACGGCCAGGCGCTGATCGACTACGTCAAGGGCATGCACCTGCTCGCCGAACAGAGCGATGCCCTCGGCAAGATCCTCTACCTGGACGAGCACAACGCGGTGCTGATGACCTACTACCGCAACAACGTGCTGCACATCTTCGCCCTGCCCGCACTGCTGGCCAGCTTCTTCCAGAGCAGCGCGCGGATCAGCCGCGAGCAGATCCTGCGCTTTACCCGCGCGCTCTACCCCTACCTGCAGTCCGAGCTGTTCATTCGCTATCCGCGTGAGCAGTTGGACGAGGTGGTCGACCAGTGGCTGGCGGCGTTCGTCGAGCAGGGCCTGCTCAAGGTCGAGGGCGAGGTGTACCTGCGCCCGGCGCCCAGCTCGCGGCAGTTCGTCCTGCTGACCCTGCTCTCGCGCGCCATCGCCCAGACCCTGCAGCGTTTCTACATGGCCACCGCCTTGCTGCTCAACGCCGGGCAGAACGCGATCAGCGCCGAAAACCTGGAAGACCTCTGTACGGTCATGGCCCAGCGCCTGTCGATCCTGCATGGCCTCAACGCCCCGGAGTTCTTCGACAAGAGCCTGTTCCGCCACTTCATCCAGTCCCTGCAGGATGAAGGCGTGCTGCGCCAGGACGAAGCCGGCAAACTCAGCCACCACCCCCTGCTGGGCGAACTGGTCGAAGGCGCCGCCAAGCGCGTACTGCCGGCCGAACTGCGCCTGTCGATCCGCCAGGTGGCGATGGATCGTAGCGAGGAGGCGCTGGAAGTGGTGTGAGGGTTTAGCCAGCAACGCACAAGGGCCGCTTTAGCGGCTCTTGGTTTATCTGTGTAGAAGAAGATGGCGAGGGGAGCGGCCGATAGTGTTGAAAAAGTCGCCACGGCGAGACGCCCCATTCATTAGCGGCGAAAACGCTCTTTTCGCATGCGGCCAGGTCAAGCCTGCATCCTGAAAGCTCAACGTAAAAGCCTGGATTTCAATCTCAAGCGCGTACTTATCGCGGTGAAATCGAAAGCCGCCTTTTTCAAAAGGCATCGGCCAACAGCAGCCACTGAAATATGAAAGTCTGAGCCTTGCTCATTCAGGGAGTCTTTGCGCAGGTTTCTAGAACAAGGC
>JBFKAF010001013.1:0-1192 GCA_041621735.1 Pseudomonas sp. | reverse complement strand
GCCCTCGCCGATCTGCATGATGCGGGGGAGGATCACTTGAGTAGACATGGCGACTCCGCTATTGCTGAGACAAGAAGCGTTGGTGTGCACGCCGTGCAACATCCTGCAGTCTTGCCGGGGGTGAGTGGTGCACCGCGAACCAGGGCTCGCGGCGCGATTCATATCAGAGGCCGCCAGGGACCACCGTAGACTCGATGGCAACCTTGGCCTGCGTCGTCTTGGCGTTTTCAGCTGCTTTGCCCCTCAGCGGTTCCTGACGCAGCGCCTTGATGAAGCCGTAAGTGGACAACATGACCACCAACGAGAAGGGTAACGCGGCGACGATGGAGGCCGTTTGCAGGGCCTTGAGCCCACCGGCAAACAGCAGCACGGCGGCTACGGCGCCGATGGCTACCCCCCAGAAGACCCTGAGACGAGCCGGCGGATGTTCATGGCCCATGGAGATTAGCGTGCAAATGACCAATGTCGCGGAGTCGGCCGAGGTGACGAAGTAAGTCACCAGCAACAGGATGCAGATGCCCGCGATCAGCAGTGTCAGCAGCTGGCCCAGGCCCATCAGTTCAATGGTCTTGAACAAGGCCATGGTGATGTCGTCATTCACCGCCGCCGTCACGCCACCGCCGCCAAACAGCTCGATGAACATGGCGGTGTTGCCGAAGACGGTGATCCAGAAGGTTGCCAGTACGGTCGGTGCGATCAGTACGCCCAGGACGAATTCACGAATGGTGCGGCCCTTGGAGATACGCGCGATGAAGATGCCGCAGAACGGTGCCCAGGCGATCCACCAGCCCCAGTAGAAGACGGTCCACCAGCCCTGCCACTCACTCTTCGGATCGGGATCGACCCACGCGCCTAACTGCACCACGTTGGCCAGGTAGTCGCCGGAGTTGGTGACGAAGGCGCCGATCAGGTAGGCGGTCGGGCCACAGATAAGGAACAGCGCCAGAATCACCATGGTCAGCTGCATGTTCAGTTCACTGAGGATGCGAATCCCCTTGTTCACCCCACTCAGGACCGAGGCAGTGGCGATCACCGAGATCAGCGCGATCAGGATCACCTGATTGCCGATCGACACCTCGATGCCCAACAGATATTGCAGCCCCGCGTTCATCTGCTGCGCGCCCAAGCCCAGCGATGTGGCGATGCCGAATACCGTGCCGAACACCGCCAGCAGGTCCGCGGCATGCCCCAG
>JBFKAF010001012.1:0-1193 GCA_041621735.1 Pseudomonas sp. | reverse complement strand
TCGGGCGGACAACACCATGTGGCCGTGCAGGGATTGAATATCATCTGCTCGACTTTTGGTTGAGGCGTAGGCGCTGACGCCGCCGCAAATCTGTGACTGCCAAAGCTGGGTTTGCAGATAATCGCGCTGACCGACACCGAGTTCGGTCAGGCAGCTGGTATAAATGGGCAGCAGGGCGATCTGCGCTTCGCTGAATTGCGGCAGGGGCATGATGATCTGCTGATAAACCAGGCCATTACTGCCGACCGCGTAGCAGGTCAGCTCAACGGGTTCGGTACTGTGACTAGCGGCGGCCTTGTAGGCCATTTCCGGCGACACATCGGCCAGAGTGACCTTCGGCAACAGTGCTTCGTCATCCTTCTGCATTTGCCGTTTGGCCAGTGCTTCCGTGCGCGCCTGGATCTGTGCTTTGGCGTCCTCGGAAAGCTGCGCGCGAATGACCGCAAGCCGGGCTTTTTCGGCCTGTTCACGGCGCGCCGACAACTGTTGGTCGGGGTGCATAGTGAGTCGTACCCGATGCTGGTTGTCCACCAGCAGTTCGCGGCACAGATCTTTGATGAATTCGGGGTTCTGGATATCTTCCCGCAGGCCCGCCAGTACCGGTTCAAGGTCGAGCAGGGCTATCGGATCACCGCGATGGGTGGCACTGGTCAACGACGTCAGAATCAACTGCAAACCGTAGGGATAGCTGTCGCCGCCGATTTCACGCTGCTGTAATTCGAGCTGATGCAGAGACGCCTCGACCTGCTCCTGAGGCACGCCATTGCTGGCGACATCGCCAAGGACACCGAGCACCAGCTGTTCTAGCGCGTCCGCACGTTCCGGCTCGCTGCCCTCGATACCGCACACAAAGCACATTTCTTTCTGTGAGTCATCGAGCCCACAGAGCGGCGAGGGTGAGGCGCCGAGATCCGTTGTTTCCAGGGCTTTCAGCAGTGGCGAAGCGCTGTTGTCGAGCAAAATGCTGCACAACAGATGGGCGCGCATCGAAGCTTCAAGATCGGTGGCCTTGCCGAGCAGCCAGCTCAGCACAATGTGGGTTTTGCCATCGCTGGCGCCCGGCTCGTCAAACCCGTAAGCCTCCTCGACATTGATCGGCGCCAGATAACGTTTTTCATCGGCTACCGCGATAGATTCGTTGAGCGGCTCAAAACGGCTCAGTACCTGGGCTTCAAACTTACTCTGGTGTTCGG
>JBFKAF010001011.1:0-1197 GCA_041621735.1 Pseudomonas sp. | reverse complement strand
TTCGGCCATGCACAGGCCGTCGGCGTCCTTGTGCTTGCCGAAGCCGGTGGAGAGCATCGGCTTGGAGTAGGAGCGACCGTCATCGGCGCTGATCAGCAGCAACGGCGTCTGACTGTCCAGCTTGCGAAACTCCCGCGCCAGGTTGTAGCCGGCCAGGCCGGTGCCGACGATCACCACAGGTGCACTCATTGTCCATTCCTTACTGGTAAAAACGCCTAGGCCGCCGCGAAATCATGGGTCACTCGGGACGCCGCCGGCTACCACACCGGTCTGCTTCTCAGGCGATCTCGATCATCTCGAAATCCATCTTGCCCGCGCCGCAGTCCGGGCAAATCCAGTCGGCGGGAATGTCTTCCCAGCGGGTTCCGGGGGCAATCCCCTCTTCCGGCAGACCTGCGGCCTCGTCGTAGATAAAGCCGCAGACCACGCATTGCCACTTGCCCATACTGCCTCCGCGTTACGGCAACCGATACCAACCCCGGGAGCCTGCCGGACTTGACGCTGCCCTGCGGCAAACCGGGGCAGACACCTCTGCAGCAGGCCTACACGGTTTAGCCAGTCCAATAAAAACGGCGGCCACTGGGCCGCCGTTAGTCAATTCTCGGATCAGGCGATTTCGATCATCTCGAAATCCATCTTGCTCACACCGCAGTCCGGACACAGCCAATCTTCCGGTACGTCTTGCCACGGGGTGCCGGCAACTATGCCTTCATCGGGCCAACCTTGGCTTTCGTCGTAGATCAGCCCACAGACCACACATTGCCACTTCTTCATAACGACCTCTGTAACTTTCACGGTAGTGCGCGAGGCACGCTACCGCAAATGCCCGCAGGCGCCAAGTCGCCGGGCGACGAATGCCACAGCATCCGCGACAGTCTCGGGAGATCGCGCAGGAGGAGCAACGCCTGGTGCAAGTGGGCGTTGTCGATGGACATGGCAGATGCCGCTCGTTCCCACGCTCCAGCGTGGCAACGCATCCGCTGACGCTCCGCGTCACAACCGCGGACGCTGGAGCGTCCTAAACGGCATTCCCACGCGGAGCATGGGAACGATCAACAAAGGCGTTTACTCCTTGCGGATCGAGAAGTTGGCCATGTGCTCCAGGCCCTTGACCAGCGCCGAGTGGTCCCAGTTGCTGCCGCCGATGGCCGCGCAGGTGCTGAACACCTGCTGGGCGTTGGCGGTGTTGGGCAGGTT
>JBFKAF010001010.1:0-1199 GCA_041621735.1 Pseudomonas sp. | reverse complement strand
GGTAATCCCCCCTGAAATCAGTACTCGTCAGAAGTAGAATTTTCTCCTAATCGGATCAAGGAAATTTTGCGTGAAGACATCGCGTTTTTCGGACAGCCAGATCATCGCCATCCTCAAGCAGGCCGAGGGCGGCAGCCCAGTACCTGAGCTGTGCCGCGAGCATGGCATCAGCTCGGCGACCTTCTACAAGTGGCGCGCCAAGTTCGGCGGTATGGACGCCTCGTTGATGGCTCGGCTGCGCGAGTTGGAGGACGAGAACCGTCGGCTCAAGAAGATGTACGCCGAGGAGCGCCTCAAGGCCGAGATAATCCAGGAGGCCATGGCAAAAAAGTGGTGAAGCCATCTCGGCGGCGAGAGATGGCGCAGCATGCGGTGCGCTCGGGCCGGGTCAGTATCAAGCAGGCGTGTCTGGCCTTCGAGGTCAGCGTCACCTGCTATCGCTACCAACCGCGGTTGTCCTCGGAGAATGCCGAGATCGCCGACCACCTGATCCGGCTTACGCACAACCAACGCAACTGGGGTTTCGGCCTGTGCTTCCTGTACCTGCGCAACGTGAAAGGCCACCGCTGGAATCACAAGCGGGTGTACCGGATCTATCGGGAACTGGAGCTGAACCTGCGGATCAAACCGCGCAAACGCATCGTGCGGGAGAAGCCCGAACCGCTGGCAGTGCCGGAAGCGATCAATCACTGCTGGTCGATGGATTTCATGCACGATCAACTGGCCGACGGTCGCAGCTTCCGCCTGTTCAACCTGATCGACGACTTCAACCGCGAAGCCCTGGCCATGGATATCGACCTGTCACTGCCGGCGGAACGCGTCGTGCGCGCACTGGATCAGGTCATTGAGTGGCGCGGCAAGCCAAAGGCCATTCGCAGCGACAACGGGCCGGAGTACATCAGCAGCAAGCTCGTCCTCTGGGCAGAAAAGCACGGCATCCGCCTGGAGCATATCCAGCCTGGCAATCCGCAGCAGAACGCCTATGTCGAACGCTACAACCGCACCGTGCGCTACGACTGGCTGGGGCACTATCTATTCGAGTCCATCGCCGAGGTGCAGGAGCATGCAACTCGCTGGGTGTGGACATACAATCACGAACGGCCAAATATGGCGCTGGGAGGCATCACCCCCAAACAGAAGTTGGCCCTCGCGGCCTGACCTCTACTTCTGGCAAGTACTAAAAATGGGGGGATTACCGG
>JBFKAF010001009.1:0-1199 GCA_041621735.1 Pseudomonas sp. | reverse complement strand
TCGACGGCCTGCAGCACATCCTCGGTATCGCCGCCCTGCCCGATGGCTGGGCTCAGGCCACCGCCCTGGATGCGCTGAAGATCAACAAAAGCCTGACCATCGACGAACTCTGGGCGCAGAATCCGGCATTCGGCCGTTTTGGCGGCGCCTCGGTGGAGGCGGTCAACCTGGCCTTCCTCGCCGGCGGCCTCTACCTGCTGCACAAGCGCCTGTTCACCTGGCACGCACCGGTCGCCATGCTCGCGGCACTGGCTCTGATGAGCCTGCTGTTCTGGAACGGCTCGGGCTCCGACTCCCATGGCTCGCCGCTGTTTCACCTGCTCAGCGGCGCGACCATGCTCGGCGCCTTCTTTATCGTTACCGATCCGGTGTCCAGCGCCACCAGCAATCTGGGCCGACTGATCTTCGGCTTTGGCGTCGGCGTGCTGGTCTATGTGATCCGCGCCTGGGGCGGCTACCCGGACGGCATGGCCTTCGCCGTATTGCTGATGAACCTGGCGGCGCCGACCATCGACTACTACACCCGGCCGCGCACCTACGGCCACCGCAAGCCGACTCGCGGCTTCAAGTTGGGGGAGTAACCCGTGCTACCCGAAATCAGCCGCTCGATGCTGAAAAACAGCCTGGTCCTCGGCCTCTTCGCCATCGCCACGGTTGGCCTGGTGGCCTTGGTGCAACAGGCTACCGCCAGCCGTATCGCCACCTCCGAGCGCGAAGCCCAGGTGCGCGCGCTAACCGAGATTCTGCCGAGCGACAGCTACGACAATCACCTGCTGGACAACCCCATCCAGGTGCATGACCCGATTCTGCTCGGCAACAAGCGCCCACAACCGGCCTATATCGCCCTGAAAGACGGTCAGCCTAGCGCCGTAATTCTGCGAGTCACCGCGCCGGACGGCTACAGCGGCGCGATCCAGCTGCTGATCGGCATCCGCGCCGATGGCCAGTTGGCCGGCGTGCGCACGCTCAACCACAAGGAAACCCCCGGCCTGGGCGACAAGATCGAGCTGGCCAAGAGCCAGTGGATTCGCAGCTTCGAGGGTAAGTCCCTGAGCGATCCCAACGAGGATGGCTGGGCGGTGAAGAAGGATCGCGGCAGCTTCGATCAGTTCGCCGGCGCCACCATCACCCCGCGCGCGGTGGTCAAGGCCACGCACAAGGCCTTGCAGTATTTCGACGCGCACAAGAAAGAGCTGTTC
>JBFKAF010001008.1:0-1200 GCA_041621735.1 Pseudomonas sp. | reverse complement strand
GGCGCGCAAACGCTGAACGATGCGACTCGCACTGTGGCTTCGTGCTGGTGAGGGTTGTCGGAGGCTGGATGTATATCGGGCCGCCTTTGTGGCCTGTAACTGGCAATTGTCCGGTGCACGAGTAGGCGCTATCTGCAAAAGCCGCGCTTCGCCTTAATAGTCTCCAGCCCATCGAAAAGACCAGAGCGCTATCGGCTCGGGAAAAGATTAATGGTCAGTGCCCATTGATGCTGGGCGCGACTGCACGGCTAGCTTGATTCCTGCGCCAGGTTGGCAGCTTTCCCGTTAGCGGGAGGCTCGTGAGCTGCCGAATCCCAGTCACGCACCAAGCCGCGCAGCACCGGGTCGATCAAGTTTGCCGTATCGCACAGGGGGTCGAACAGTTCCGGATCGCGGGTCCAGTCGGTGAACAGGCCGACGACCTGGGCATGCAGGGCGCGTGCGGCTAAACGCGGGGTTACTCCGGCTTGCAGGCGGGCCTGACACTCGGGGCGGTTGAGCAGGTTTTCCACCAGGCTGATGAACTGATTGATGAAATCGTTGTGCTGACGTTCGGCTTCGCGCAGCTCGTCGGTGAACTCGCAGCGGTGCAGGAGTATGGTGAAAATTCGCTGTTTCTGCGGGTCGCGGGCGAGGTTTTCGATGGCTTCGATGGAGAGGTTGCGCAGCGACAATAAAGGGTCGGTGCCATCGCAGCCGGACAAGCGTTCGGCCATCTGCTCGGGCGGCAGGCGCACCTGGCTGAGCATGACGTGAAACAGGTGCGCCTTGTTCTCGAAGTGCCAGTACACCGCGCCACGGGTCACGCCGGCCTGCCGGGCGATGTGCTCCAGGCTGGTATGCGCCACGCCCCTTTCCAGGAACAGGACTTCGGCTGCTGCCAGGATGGTGTCGCGGGTTTGTTCGGCTTGTTCTTTGGTTCGGCGCATGGCGGCAGCTGTATTTCTGGCTAGGCTCAGGTTTGATGGAACAGAGTGTAATGATTTTGCGCACTATGTTCTATTTACAAACAGTGCTGTATGTAACTAGCATCGTTGCCCTCGTTTATGCGCCTCGCGTTGTCCCGGAGACACCTATGTCCTTTGTCCGCCAACTCCCATGTGTTCTTGGGGTTCTCGCCTTTGCTGCTGTGTTGTCTGTAGCGCAGGCCGCCGATGCCCCTCCCGCGCCGGAGGTGCTGGTGGAGACCGCACAGGTCGC
>JBFKAF010001007.1:0-1201 GCA_041621735.1 Pseudomonas sp. | reverse complement strand
GCGGCGGAGTCGCCGATCTTGTGCTGGTGGCTGTCGAGCACGAAGTGCTTCTTGCGCAGTGCCTCTTCGACGTCCAGTACCGGCTCCAGGTCTTGGTATTCGATGACCGCCGCCATGGCGCCTTTACGGGCGTTTTCCAGGCTGTCGGCCGCGACCGCGATGACCACTTGGCCAACGTATTCCACCTTGCCGTCCGCCAGCAACGGATCACCGGCGACCACCGGGCCGATATCCAGTTGCCCGGGCACATCCTTGCTGGTGATGGCGATGGCCACGCCGGGCACCGCATAGCAGGGCGCGGTATCGATCTTGACGATGCGCGCGTGCGCACGGTCGCTCATGCGTGCATAGACGTGCAGTTGGTTGGGGAACTCCAGGCGGTCATCGACATACACGGCTTCGCCGGATACGTGCTTGTCGGCGCTCTCGTGCTTGACGCTGCGGCCGACGCCGCTGGTGATGCCGGCGCGGAACAGTTCGGCCAGTTCGGCCTGGGTTTTCGGGGTTTCGTGATGGTTAGACATAGGCGGTCACCCGGGTTTCGACTTCGGGAGCTTGCAGCTCGAGGAAGAATTTACGCAGCAGGTTCTGCGCGGTGAGCAGGCGATATTCTTTGCTGGCACGGAAGTCGCTGAGCGGGGTGAAATCTTCGGCCAGGGCCGCGCAGGCGCGCTCCATCACTCCTGGGTACCAAGCAGCGCCGTTGAGGGCTGCCTCGCAGGCGGCGGCACGCTTGGGAATCGCCGCCATGCCGCCGAAGGCGATGCGTGCGTTCTGCACCACACCGTCCTTCACCTCGAGGTTGAAGGCAGCGCAGACCGCGGAGATGTCATCGTCCAGGCGCTTGGACACCTTGTAGGCGCGGAACGCCTGATGGGTTTGTGGGCGCGGCACTATGATCTTCTCGATGAATTCGGCTTCCTGGCGGGCGGTGACCTTGTAATCGAGGAAGTAGTCTTCCAGCGCCAGGGTGCGGGTCTCGCTGCCTTTGCGCAGGACTATCTGCGCGCCAAGGGCGATCAGCAGCGGCGGGGCATCGCCGATGGGCGAGGCGTTGCCAATGTTGCCGCCGAGGGTGCCCTGATTACGGATCTGCAGCGAAGCGAAGCGGTGCAGCAACTCGCCGAAGTCCGGGTAGTCCTTGGCCAGCGCGGCGTAGCAATCGGACAGCGACGTGGCGGCGCCGATCTCGATGCTGTCG
>JBFKAF010001006.1:0-1201 GCA_041621735.1 Pseudomonas sp. | reverse complement strand
GGCGGTGTTGACGATCACCCCGCGCTCGCCCTGCTCGTTCGCTTCACCCTGGGCCATGGCTTCGGCCGCCAGGCGCAGCATGTTGAAACTGCCGACCAAGTTGATCTGGATCACCCGACTGAAGCTGTCCAGGCCATGGGCGCCGTTACGCCCCAGGACCTTCTCCGCTGGCGCCACGCCGGCGCAGTTGATCAGCCCATGCAGGCCGCCGAAGGCCTCCAGCGCCGCAACCACCGCACGGCGGCCGTCCTCCTCGCGGGTGATGTCAGTCTGCACGAAGCGCGCCTTGCTACCCAATTCCTCCGCGCGCGCCGCACCGGCTTCGGCGTTGATGTCGGCGAGCACTACCTTGCCGCCCAGCTCGATCAGGGCGCGGGCAGTGGCCAGGCCCAGCCCGGAACTGCTGCCAGTGACTAGAAATATCCGGTCTTCGATGTGCATTGTTTTCGACTCCTGATAAGACGGGCCGCGGGCGAAACCCCTTGGATTTAGCGGCCTATGAGCAGAATGGTCGCGGCATAGCCAGGTGGCGGCAATGTCGAAAAGCGCCAATCTGCTTGAGCAATGTGGACAGTCGTCAGTTAGCGGAGGACGGCTTGGGGTGCATAAGCGCGCGGTACTGGCCCGGTGTCGTCCCGCTCCACTTCTTGAACGCCTTAAAGAAGGCGCTGCTATCGGCGAACCCCAGTTCCAGGGCCAGATCGGCGTAGTTGACCTCGTCACTGGCCAGACGGGCGATGGCCAGGTCGCGACGGACCTGGTCTTTGAGACTCTGGTAGCTCTGCCCTTGCAGCGCCAGCTTGCGCCGCAGGGTCGAAGGCGCCATGAAGAAGTGACTGGCGAGCGCCTCGAAATCCGGCCAACGCTCGGCTTTTATGCTGCGCAGGTAAGCCTTGATCCGCGCCGCATGGCTCTGCGGGTCGCGGTACTTGACCAGAATGTTGGCTGGCGCACCGACGAGAAAGCGCTTGAGTTCGCGCGCGCTGCGGCGTACCGCCAAATCTAGACAATCGGCATTGAACAGCAGGCGGTTATGCGGCCGGGCGAAGCGCAGGTTGTCGGTGAACATCACCCGGTAATCTTCGATATAGTCCGGCGCCGCACAGCGCAGGTCGACCGAGAGGATCGCAATGCGCCGGCCCAGCAACCAACAAGCCAGGCCATGCACGATCATCCACAGGGTGAAATAACCGAAGGCGCG
>JBFKAF010001005.1:0-1202 GCA_041621735.1 Pseudomonas sp. | reverse complement strand
GAATATGCGGCCTCGTAAACGCTTCGATTTCAAATGTCCGATCGAAATGATGAGTGAGGTGATGCAAAAGGCCATGGCTATGCGGCACGATGCGCCCACTTCAATTCAATAACCGTGTTGCACTCAGCTCCTGCAACCGCCCATTATAATCCACGGCATGATTTCCGTGCCCGAAACCCTCCCCGACGTCCCTATTTTGCTGAAGCAGCTCCTGCTGTCTCTGCATGAACAAATGTCGATGAAGAAGAAGGAGATGCTGGCCAAGGACGGGCAGATCGAGCGCCTGCGTGAACAAAACGCGCTGCTGATCCAACGCCTGTTCGGCCGCAAATCCGAACAAACCGTTGATCCGGATTCGCCGCAGCTGGCCATGTTCAACGAAGCCGAAAGCCTGGACGAGCCTGCGCCAGAGGTGGTCGAGGAAGAAGTCGTGACGCCGCTCCAGCGTCGCGGCAAGCGCAAACCACTGCCGGCCGAGCCGCCCCGAGTTGAAGTCGTCCACGAATTGCCCGAGCACCAAATGACCTGCGCCTGCGGTTGCCGCAAGCAGGTTATTGGCGAGGAAACCAGCGAACATCTGGAGATCGTGCCGATGCAGATCCGGGTGATTCGGCACATCCGCAAGACTTACGCCTGCAAGGGCTGCGAAAGCGCCCCGGTGACTGCCGACAAGCCAGCCCAGCTGATCGAAAAAAGCCTGGCCAGCCCCAGCGTGTTGGCCGTGCTGCTGACCACCAAGTACGTCGATGGCCTGCCGCTGCACCGCTTCGAAAAGGTGCTGTCGCGCCACGGCATCGATATTTCCCGCCAGACCCTAGCGCGCTGGGTGATCCAGTGAGGCGAACAGCTGCAACCGCCTCTCAACTTGCTGCGCGACCGGCTGCTGGACAACCCGGTGAGCTACTTGGCCAGCAACTGGAGCCGCTTGGTGCGCATTCCACGCTATCCGGTCACTCATTCCACCATCATCCGGCCACCTATCCCACGCTCATCCGACCGGGCAGTCGGAGCGCAACGACGCAGGTTTGCATTGTTAGTCTGAAGTCCCTGCCGCCGTCAATCCCCCGGTGCCAGGCTAGTTGTCGCCTGAGCTGATTTATCAAAACGATAGATCGGGGGCGTCAAAGAGAGCTGTAATGTCGAGCTATTCACCTGAGCGTAAAGCTGCCCTTATCCGTAAATTACTGCCGCCGCAAAACATG
>JBFKAF010001004.1:0-1204 GCA_041621735.1 Pseudomonas sp. | reverse complement strand
GCCATGTTCGATCAACTGGCCCCATTCGCAGCCGAACTGGAACTTGTTGCGCGCATCGTCGATCGACCAGGAACGGTTGCTGGCCATCAGGATGCCGTGTTCGATGCCGCCTATCAGCTGCTCCAGGCTGTGCTGGCCAGGCTCGATATTGAGGTTGGCCATGCGGTCGATCGGCGGACGGTTCCAGTTGCTCGCGCGGCTGTTGGCCACCCCCGGCAGGCCGCTGCGCCACTGCGACAGGGCGCCGCCGAGGGGGCGCAGCAGCAGGCCGTCGCGGATCAGGTGCTGAGGCTGCGCCGGGCTGCCGTCGTCGTCATGGCTGTAACTGGCCAGCTCCTCGGGTACCTCGGGGTCGAAGGTCACGTTGAGCAGCGGCGAGCCGTACTGCAGCTGGCCGAAGTCGCTGGCCTTGACGAAGCTGGTGCCGGCGAAGTTGCGCTCGTCGCCGAGGATGCGGTCCAGTTCCAGCGGGTGACCGATGGATTCGTGCAGCTGCAGGATCATCTGGTCGGGCATCAGCAGCAGGTCGCGCTGGCCCGTCGGCGTATTGGGCGCCAGCAACAGCTGCAGGGCCTGGTCGGCGGCCTGGGCTGCGGCGCCGATCAGGCCCAGACGGCCGATCACCTCGGCGCCGCCCTGCTGGCCGAGGTGGGCGCCGCCGAGGTTGCGGGTCTGGCTGTCCTGGCCGTCGTAGGCGGTGACGCCGAGGTGGGGGTAAACGAAGCGCTGACTCGAGCTCAGCTCGGCGCCGCTATTGTTCAGGTACAGCTGCTCGACGTGGTTGATGTCGAGGCCGACCCGCCAGGTCACCAGGCGTGGGTCGGCGGGCACCGCGGCCGACTCGGCCGCTAACAGCTCATAGCATTCGGCGAGGGAGGGAAAGGCTTGCTCGAAACCGGGTGAGCGGTAGTGGTTGCGCGCGTTGGCGGGCGCCAGTGCGCGCTGGTCGAGCAAGGCCAGCGGCGCGATCCGTCGGGCCAGGCTTTCGGCCCGCTCCAGCGCGGCTTGCAGGCCCTGGCGCGACAGGTCGCTGGTGGCCGCGTAGGCCTCGACGCCGGCGACCCGCACGCTGAGCATGGCGCCCTGGTCGCGGCTGAAGCGCGGCGGCTCGGCGATCTGCTTGCGCACCGCCAGCTGCTGACTGTCCTGGCACACATAGCGCAGCGACCAGTGCTCGGCCGCGCAGTGCAGGGCGGCAAAGTCG
>JBFKAF010001003.1:0-1209 GCA_041621735.1 Pseudomonas sp. | reverse complement strand
CGCCTTGGACGACGAATTCTTCGAACATGGCAAGATGTTCGACGGCTCCTCCATTCATGGCTGGAAAGGCATCGAAGCCTCCGACATGATCCTGATGCCGGTCGACGACACCGCGGTTCTGGACCCGTTCACCGAAGAACCGACCCTGATCCTGGTCTGCGACATCGTCGAGCCGAGCACCATGCAGGGCTACGACCGTGACCCGCGCTCGATCGCCAAGCGCGCCGAAGAGTTCCTCAAGAGCACCGGTATCGGCGACACCGTATTCGTTGGCCCGGAGCCTGAGTTCTTCATCTTCGACGAAGTGAAATTCAAGTCCGACATCTCCGGCTCGATGTTCAAGATCTACTCCGAGCAAGGCTCCTGGATGACCGACCAGGACGTCGAAGGCGGCAACAAGGGGCACCGCCCGGCCGTCAAAGGCGGTTACTTCCCGGTTCCGCCGTGCGACCACGACCACGAAATCCGTACTGCCATGTGCAACGCCATGGAAGAAATGGGTCTGGTCATCGAAGTGCATCACCACGAAGTGGCGACTGCCGGTCAGAATGAAATCGGCGTGAAGTTCAACACCCTGGTGGCCAAGGCTGACGAAGTTCAGACCCTCAAATACTGCGTGCACAACGTCGCCGACGCCTACGGCAAGACCGCGACCTTCATGCCGAAGCCACTGTACGGCGACAACGGCTCGGGCATGCACGTGCACATGTCGATCTCCAAAGACGGCAAGAACACCTTCTCCGGCGAAGGCTATGCCGGCCTGTCCGACACTGCCCTGTACTTCATCGGCGGCATCATCAAGCACGGTAAGGCCCTGAACGGCTTCACCAACCCGTCGACCAACTCTTACAAGCGTCTGGTTCCGGGCTTCGAAGCGCCGGTCATGCTGGCCTACTCGGCGCGTAACCGCTCCGCCTCGATCCGCATCCCCTACGTATCCAGCCCCAAGGCGCGCCGCATCGAAGCGCGCTTCCCGGACCCGGCTGCCAACCCGTACCTGGCTTTCGCGGCCCTGCTGATGGCTGGCCTGGACGGCATCCAGAACAAGATCCACCCAGGCGATGCAGCCGACAAGAACCTCTACGACCTGCCGCCGGAAGAAGGCAAGCTGATCCCGCAAGTCTGCGGCAGCCTGAAAGAAGCCCTGGAAGAGCTGGACAAGGGCCGCGCGTTCCTGACCAAGGGCGGCGTGTTCTCCGACGACTTCAT
>JBFKAF010001002.1:0-1214 GCA_041621735.1 Pseudomonas sp. | reverse complement strand
TTTCTTTATCGCCTTCGCGGTCAAGCTGCCGGTGGTGCCGTTGCACTCCTGGCTACCGGACGCCCATGCCCAGGCGCCGACCGCCGGTTCGGTGGACCTCGCCGGCATCCTGCTGAAAACCGCGGCCTATGGCCTGCTGCGCTTCGGCGTGCCACTGTTCCCCAATGCCTCGGCCGAATTCGCGCCCATCGCCATGGGCCTCGGCGTGCTCGGGATTATCTACGGCGCCCTGCTGGCCTTCGCCCAGACCGACATCAAGCGGCTGGTCGCCTACACCAGCGTGTCGCACATGGGCTTCGTGCTGATCGGCATCTACTCCGGCAGCCAACTGGCGCTGCAGGGCGTGGTGATCCAGATGCTTGCTCACGGCCTGTCCGCCGCCGCGCTGTTCATCCTCTGCGGCCAACTGTACGAGCGCCTGCACACCCGTGATCTGCGCGAAATGGGCGGTTTGTGGGGCCGACTGAATTACCTGCCGGGGGTGATGCTGTTCTTCG
Source organism: Pseudomonas sp. (assembly GCA_041621735.1). Taxonomy (GTDB): domain Bacteria; phylum Pseudomonadota; class Gammaproteobacteria; order Pseudomonadales; family Pseudomonadaceae; genus Aquipseudomonas. The sequence continues at coordinate 717 of JBFKAF010001002.1, read as the reverse complement.
CCGCTGCCTCGCTGGGCCTGCCCGGTACCGGCAATTTCGTCGGCGAATTCCTGATTCTGCTGGGCACCTTCAAGGTCGCACCGCTGATGACCGTGCTCGCCACCGGCGGCCTGGTGCTGGCCTCGGTGTATTCGCTGATCATGATCCAGCGCGCGTTCTATGGGCCGGCCAAGGCCGAAGGGCAGCTCAGGGGCCTGGATGCACGCGAGCTGAGCATGCTGCTCAGCCTGATCGGCCTGTTGCTCTGGCTAGGCGTCTACCCCCAGCCGGCGCTGGACACCTCCTATGCCAGCATGCACGGCGTGCAGCAGTGGCTCGAGGCTGCCTTCTCCCAACTGATTACCGCCAGGTAGTGCCCATGGACCTGACACAGCAGCACTTCATCGCCCTACTGCCGTTGCTGATCACCAGCGCCACGATCCTCGTGGTGATGCTCGGGATCGCCTGGCGGCGCAACCATACCCAGAGTTTCCTGCTCTCGGTGGTCGGCCTCAACCTGGCGCTGCTGTCCCTAATACCGGCGCTGCAGGTCGCCCCGCTGCATATCACCGCGCTGCTGACGGTGGATCGCTTTGCCTGCTTCTTCATGGCGTTGATCCTGATTGCCACCCTCGCCTGCGTCACCCTGGCGCATGCCTACCTCGGCGAGAAGCAAGGCAAAGGCTATCCGGGCAACCGCGAAGAGCTGTACCTGCTGATGTTGCTGGCCGCCGCCGG
>JBFKAF010001001.1:0-1217 GCA_041621735.1 Pseudomonas sp. | reverse complement strand
GATCCTTCGGCGCCGGAGCGAAGTCCTTGTTCAGCCAGGACGCGACCACGATATAGAGGATGTACAGGGCGGCGAGCATCATCCCGGGAATCAGCGCGCCCATGAACAGCTTGCCGACCGAGGCCTCGGGGGTGCCGAGGCGGTCGGCCATCAGCACCAGCATGATGCTCGGCGGCACCAGGATACCCAGGGTGCCCACCGAGCAGGCGGTGCCCACCGCCAGCGACTTGTTGTAGTTGGCCTGCAGCATGGGCCCCAGCGAGAGCATGCCGAGCAGCACCACCGAGGCGCCGACGATGCCGGTGGAGGCGGCCAGCAGCACGCCGACTATCACCACGGTGATCGCGTAGCCGCCGCGCAGCGGCCCCAGCACGCGGACCAGACTGTGCATCAGGCGTTCGGCGATGCCCGAGCGGTCGAGCATGATGCCCATGAAAATGAACAGCGGCAGCGCCACCATCAGCTCGTTGGCGACGATGCCGTAGATGCGCGCATCGAGCACGCCGATGGTGCCGCTCCAGGTGAACCAGAGGTCGGCGTCGAAATACTCCACCAGCACATGGCCGGTGACGGCGAACACCAGGCCGATGCCGGCCAGCGACCAGGCGACGGGGAAGCCCAGCAGCAGCAAGCCCATGAAGCTGGCGAACATGGCAATGACCAGCAGTTGTTCCAGACCCATTACTTCAACCTCGTGATCAGGGATGCGGATGGCCGCCATTGCGGTCATCGGCGGGCACGCTAATGGCCCGGGGGAAGTTGAGCAGCAGGGTGCTGCAGCGCGAGGCACGAGAAACCAGGGCGATGGCCACCAGGATCAGGCCCAGCGGCAGCACGCTCTTGAACAGGAAGCGGTAGGGCAGCCCACTGGGCGCCTGCGAGTGCTCCTGGTAGACGAAAGCGGTGTAGGCGTAGGGGATCAGGCTGTCGATCATCAGGCCGATTATCGGCAGAGCCAGCAGGACGATGCCCGTCAGCTCTATCCACGCCTGCAGGCGCAGGGAGAGTTTCTCCCGCAGCACATCGACGCGCACATGGTCGTCGCGCACCACGGCATAGGCCAGGGCCAGCATCATCGCGGCGCCGAACAGGTGCCAGGACAGCTCCTCCAGGGCGATCGAGCCGCGCGCCATGACGAAGCGGCTGAACACATTGCTCAGCACCACCGCCAACACCGCCAGCCACAGCCAGGCGCTAGCCCGGCCGATGGCGACGAT
>JBFKAF010001000.1:0-1219 GCA_041621735.1 Pseudomonas sp. | reverse complement strand
GTCGACCACGTGCTCGACGCCGTGGTCGACTGGGCGCCCAAGCCGCTGGCGCGCGTCGCCCATGAACGCAGCGTGGAGCCGGTCGAGGAGGCCTTCAGCGGCTTCGTGTTCAAGATCCAGGCGAACATGGACCCCAAGCACCGCGACCGCATCGCCTTCATGCGCATCTGCTCGGGCAAGTACAGCCAGGGCATGAAGATGCGCCATGTGCGCACCGGCAAGGACGTGCGCATCGGCGACGCCCTGACCTTTTTCTCCAGCGAGCGCGAAATGCTCGCAGAGGCCTACGCCGGCGACATCATCGGCCTGCACAACCACGGCACCATCCAGATCGGCGACACCTTCAGCGAAGGCGAGAACCTGGGTTTCACCGGTATCCCGCACTTCGCCCCGGAGCTGTTCCGCCGCGTACGCCTGAAAGACCCACTGAAATCCAAGCAACTGCGCCAGGGCCTGCAACAGCTGGCCGAGGAAGGCGCCACCCAGGTGTTCTTCCCCGAGCGCAGCAACGACATCATTCTCGGCGCGGTCGGCGTGCTGCAGTTCGACGTGGTCGCCAGTCGCCTGAAAGGCGAATACAAGGTGGAATGCGGCTACGAGCCGATCAACGTCTGGTCGGCGCGCTGGATCGAGTGCGCGGACAAGAAGAAGCTCGAGGAATTCAAGACCAAAGCGGTGGAGAACCTCTCCGTCGACGGCGGCGGCCATCTCACCTACCTGGCCCCAACCCGGGTCAATCTGGCACTGATGGAAGAGCGCTGGCCCGAGGTGAAATTCAGGGCCACACGCGAGCATCATTGATCGTTGATCGTTGATCGGTGGTGAAGACCAACCCTCACCCCAGCCCTCTCCCTAAGAGGGAGAGGGGGTTGGCCAGTAGCGGTTGTATGATCGCGGCAAGCAGGCTCTACGCAGTCGACACCCTCTACCCTCCGGTCATGGGGCCTGACTAAGAACCAACAGACAGATTGCAATTATCGACTTCACAGGGTCGGCTCCCTCTACCCTCCGGGGAGAGGGTTGGGGTGAGGGGCAGCGATCTCGGTCTGACGCAGAATCTCCGCCAGCACCTCAGGCATCTGCATCAGGACTTCCCGATTACTGAAGCGCAGCACCCGCACCCCGTGCCGTTCTAGGTAACGGCTACGCTCGGCATCCTTGTGCTGCGCCTCATCACTGAAGTGCTGCCCACCATCCAGCTCGACCGCCAAGCACAGCG
>JBFKAF010000999.1:0-1222 GCA_041621735.1 Pseudomonas sp. | reverse complement strand
CCTGGGTCCAGCGGCCCATCCATTCGAACAGGGTGGCTTCGTCTTCGAAGTCCGACGCGTGGTCCTGGGCGTAGTAGCCAATTTCTGCGGCGTCGGTCCATTTAACCGTACCTGCGTCCGGACTCAGCTCATTGACCAGGGTACGCAGCAATGTGGTCTTGCCGATGCCGTTCGGTCCGATGATCGCCACGCGCTCGCCCGCTTCGACGGCGAAGCTGAAGTCCTTGAACAGCGGCTTGCCGTCGAAGCCTTTGCCCATGCCCTCGACGATAACCGCCTGGCGGTGCAGTTTCTTGGTCTGCTCGAAGCGGATGAACGGGCTGACCCGGCTCGACGGCTTGACTTCGGCCAGTTGGATCTTGTCGATCTGCTTGGCGCGCGAGGTGGCCTGCTTGGCTTTCGAGGCGTTGGCCGAGAAGCGGCTGACGAACGACTGCAGCTCGCTGATCTGCGCCTTCTTCTTGGCGTTGTCCGAGAGCAACTGCTCGCGGGATTGGGTGGCGACCGTCATGTACTCGTCATAGTTGCCCGGGAACAGGCGCAGTTCGCCGTAATCCAGGTCAGCCATGTGGGTGCACACGCTGTTGAGGAAGTGTCTGTCGTGGGAAATGATAATCATCAGGCTGTTGCGCTGAGTCAGCACGTTTTCCAGCCAGCGGATGGTGTTGATGTCCAGGTGGTTGGTCGGTTCGTCCAGCAGCAACACTTCTGGATCGGAGAACAGCGCCTGGGCCAGCAACACCCGCAGTTTCCAGCCGGGGGAGACTTCGCTCATCGGGCCGAAATGCTGTTCGATACCAATACCCAGACCGAGCAGCAGTTCGCCGGCGCGGGATTCGGCGGTGTAGCCGTCCATTTCGGCGAACTCGGTTTCCAGCTCGGCCACCGCCATGCCGTCTTCTTCGGTCATCTCGGCCAGCGAGTAGATGCGGTCGCGCTCGGCTTTAACCTTCCACAGCTCTTCATGGCCCATGATCACGGTGTCGATCACGTTGAATTCTTCGTAGGCGAACTGATCCTGGCGCAACTTACCCAGGCGCACGTTCGGCTCCAGCATCACCTGACCGCCGGAGGGCTCTAGATCGTCGCCGAGGATCTTCATGAAGGTTGACTTGCCGCAGCCGTTAGCGCCGATCAGGCCATAACGGTTGCCAGCGCCAAACTTGACGGAAACGTTCTCGAACAGCGGCTTGGCGCCGAACTGCATGGTGATGTTAGCGGT
>JBFKAF010000998.1:0-1224 GCA_041621735.1 Pseudomonas sp. | reverse complement strand
GGCGCAACTCGAAACGCTGCTTGGACTGTTCTGCCTTGAGCTGTTTCTGCTCCAGTTCGCGAATCTCGCCTTTGGCGGCGCGGTAGTACTGCACCAGCGGGATGCTCGACGGGCAGACATAGGCGCAGGCGCCGCATTCAATGCAGTCGAACAGGTTGTGCGCCTTGAGCTGCTCATGCTCTTGGCCGAGGGCGAAGAAGTGCAGCTGCTGCGGCAGCAGGCTGGCCGGGCAGGCCTCGGCGCACTCGCCGCAGCGGATGCACGGCATGGCCGGCGGTGGTGGCGGCAATTCGGCTTGGCTGGCAGCCAGCAGGCAGTTGGTGGTCTTGATCAGCGGCACATCGAAGTCGGGTAGGGTGAAGCCCATCATCGGGCCGCCCATGACCAGGCGATACAGTCGAGCCTGATCGAGGCCGGCAAATTCCAGTAATTCGTTGACCGGCGTGCCGAGCAGGGCTTCGACGTTCATCGGCCGGGCCAGCGCTTCACCGGTCAGGGTGGTGATGCGCGAGATCAGCGGTTTGCCGAGGATCACCGCATCATGGATGGCCACGGCGCTGCCGACGTTCTGGCATAGAATGCCGATATCGGCAGGCAGGCCGCCGCTGGGTACTTCCACGCCGGTGAGAATCTGGATCAGCTGCTTCTCACCGCCAGAAGGATACTTGGTTGGAAACACTCGCACGCTGAAGGGGTGCGCGCCGATCGCCGCCTGCACTGCGGCAATGGCTTCAGGCTTGTTGTCCTCGATGCCGATGAGCACCTGCTCGGGTTGAATCAGCTGGGCGAGGATCTCGATGCCGGCGATCAGTTCGGCGGCCTTCTCGCGCATCAGCCGGTCGTCGGCGGTGATGTAAGGCTCGCACTCGGTGCCGTTGAGCACCAGGGTGTGGATCTTCTGCGTCGGCCGCGCGGTGAGCTTGACTGCGGTGGGGAAACCGGCGCCGCCGAGGCCACTGATCCCGGCCTGGCGGATGCGCTCAAGCAGGTCGGCGGGTTCCAGGCTGCGAAAATCCGGGCAGGGCTTCAGCTCGCACCATTCATCCAGACCGTCACTGTCGATGACGATGGCCGGGGCCAGCATGCCGGACACGTGAGGGTAAGGCTGGGGGCCGATAAAGCTGATGGTGCCCGAGGTCGGCGCATGCACCGGTACACTGACGAAACCGTTGGCGGCCGCGATCAGTTGGCCCTTGAGCACGCGCTCGCCGAGTGCCACCACGG
>JBFKAF010000997.1:0-1224 GCA_041621735.1 Pseudomonas sp. | reverse complement strand
TATGACCCGCGCCGCTAACCCACCCTACAAAAGCTGCGGCCAACACATCACTGAGACATCGTCTAGAAAACGACTACCTTGCGAAGGCCTGGATTGCGCCAAGCCAATTTGCATGCGTTACGGGCGCGCGACGCGACGGCACGGCCGCTGAGTATTCGCCTGGCCGCGGCAGAGCTGAATCTGGCGCAAGGAGCAGGTGCGCCCCGTTGAAACCTTATCGACTGGCGCAATGAGCGCCAGGGTCGCGCTCGCGGCAATCGGGCCTCGGGTTTGGTTGCGCGAAACACTCCGCGTAAGATGGGTGGCATGACTAAAAACAACCCAGCGCTTTCCCTCGATCATTCCCGCCTGCTCGACGCCCTCATCGCCACCGACAAACTGCTGATCATTCAGGACCTGGATGGTGTGTGCATGGGTCTCGTGCGTGACCCACTAACCCGCAGCATAGACCGTGGCTATGTGGAGGCGGCACGCCGGCTGGCGGGGCACTTCTACGTGCTGACCAATGGCGAGCACATCGGCAGTCGCGGGGTGAACGGCATCGTCGATAAGGCCCTGGACGCGCCCGCCCAGGCTCGCGAGCAAGGGCTGTACCTGCCAGGGCTGGCCGCCGGCGGAGTGCAGCAACAGGACCGTTACGCCAACGTGTCCCATCCGGGCGTGAGCGACGCGGAGCTGGCCTTCCTGCAGGCGATACCGGGCAAGGCCGAGCGCTATCTCGAGGCACTGCTGGCAGCATCACCCTATGCGCTCGACGCCGCCGAGATCGCCGCCCTGGTTGGCTCGTGCGTACTGGACAACCTCGCCTCACCGACCCTCAATATCAACAGCCTGTATCAGCACTTCAGCGCGCAACCGGCGCTCTACCAGCAACTGCAGAAGCAGATCGCAGGATTCATGGACCAGCTGCAGCAGGAAGCCGCCGCGAACCGACTGGAGAAGGCCTTCTTCGTGCACTACGCACCAAATCTTGGGCAAGACGCGCATGGCCGGGAAAGACTCAAGCACAGCAGCGGCGAGAATGCCGGCACCACCGACTTCCAGTTCATGCTCAAGGGCGCCATCAAGGAAGTCGGGGTACTGGTGATCCTCAATCACTACTATCACCAGCACACCGGACAGTACCCACTGGGCGCAGACTTCAATGCCCGCCAGGCGCCGCGCGATCACGGCGCACTGCTGCAGCTGGCTCGCGAGCACTTCGATCCGGCACTGATGCCGCGC
>JBFKAF010000996.1:0-1225 GCA_041621735.1 Pseudomonas sp. | reverse complement strand
CAGCGGTTCGTCGACCTGGGCGAACGGGTTAGGTCGCGCACTGGCATCCTTGAGCTGCGACATCTGCCGCACCAGCACATCGGCCAGGCCGATGCCGTTCTGGTTGTTCGACAGGGTCACCGACAGTTGCTGGTCATGCATGTCCTGATAGGTCTTGCTCTCGTTGCTGTTCATGAAGTTGCCTTCGCCGAACACTTCGTTGGCCGAGCGCATGGCTTTGAGCATCTCATTGAGGAACAGCGACTCGAACTCCTTCGCCACCTTGCGGATGTTCTGCTCGCTATCGCCGCCCACCTTGAACTGGTTGAGGCGGTTCAGGTCGGTAAAGGCGCCGCTGTCCAGCGGGCTTTTGCCATTGCCGAGCAAACCGGCCGAGAGTCGAGAGTCCATCTTGGGCGTGACCTCAGTTATTTCGCCGTTGCGCCGGAGCCTGCTTTTGCGCAGGGCAAGGCGTGAGGAGCGAAGTTTGGTGGTTCCAAATGAGTGACGAAGAACGCAGTTCTGCGCAAAAGCAGGCCCGGCCCTCCGGGTTGTGCCTAAAAGCGCGCCATGCTGCGTTGCAGCCCTTGTCAAGGGAGCGACCATTGCCTGCGGACTGCGCCTTGCCTGACCCGCTTTTAGGCAGCAACGCAATCGGTGAAATAACTGAGGTCACGCCCACTTCTCCTTAAATCACGATCAGGTCGGCCTGCAAGGCGCCGGCTTGCTTGAGCGCCTCCAAGATGGCCATCAAGTCGGAAGGCGAGGCGCCGACCTGGTTCACCGCGCGAACGATCTCGTCCAGGGTGGTACCGGGGCCGAACTTGAACATCGGCTTGGCCTCTTGATCGGCATTCACCCGTGAGCGCGGCACCACCGCAGTCTGGCCGCCGGACAGCGCTTCCGGCTGACTGACGATCGGGTCTTCGGTGATGGTCACGGTCAGGCTGCCGTGGGTCACCGCAGCCGGTTGCACCCGCACGTTCTGGCCGATGACGATGGTGCCGGTACGCGAGTTGATGATGACCTTGGCCACCGCCTGCCCTACTTCCACCTGGAGGTTTTCCAGAATCGACAGGTAATCCACCCGCTGATTGGGGTCGAGCGGCGCACTGACGCGAATCGAGCCACCGTCGAGGGCTTGCGCCACGCCCGGACCGAGCAACTCGTTGATCTGGTCGACGATATTCTTCGCCGTGGTGAAGTCCGGGCGATTGAGGTTGAGGGTCAGGCTGTTGCCCTGGTT
>JBFKAF010000995.1:0-1229 GCA_041621735.1 Pseudomonas sp. | reverse complement strand
CACGCAAACTTACTTGCTCAGCCTGGTCGGACCGGAAAAATCGTTATGGGCTGACTTCGAGGCGGCGACAGCGCGCCACGTGCGGGCCTGGCAGCAGACCCTGAAAAGCTGCGGCCTGGCGCCGGGTCAAGCCGGATGGGAAGGCAAGGCTGCCAACGCCGACCAATAAGCCTCGGAGAGGAACTCGCGCCCGGCCAGCAAATGCGCCAGATAGTCGCGCGCCGGCAACAGGCCGTCCTGGCGAAACTGCGGGTTGGCGATATACACCCAGGCCGGCTGCACGCCCTGCGCGGTGAGAATCGGCAAGCGCTCGCGGCTGTAGTAGATCGGCGTGCCCTCGAACGGATCGAGCTTGGCGATCTCGTCTGGCTCGGCCAGGCGATAGAGCACGCCCTCCACCAGCCCGTCGCGCTGATGGCGGATATTGGCGTAGGCACAACCCGGACGATCGACCGCGCGCTTGTTGAAACACAGGGCATAGCCAGGCAAACGCCCCGCTACCGCCTCACTGACCCTCAGCCCGCGCGCCTGCATGCGCGCCGGGTTCATGTTCGAGCCATAGGCGAAGTACCACATCAGTCGACCTTCTTGCGAATCCAGTACAGGTAAGTACCGGCCTCTTCCGTCTGCTCCAGCAGCTCATGGCCGAGGAATACGCAGAACTTGGGGATATCGCGGCGGGTCGAGGGGTCGGTGGCGATCACCTTGAGCAGGCCGCCGGCCGGCAGGTCGCGCACCTTGTTGTGCAGCATCATCACCGGCTCCGGGCAGTTCAGCCCGCTGGCATCGAGAACGGCATCGTGAGTGACATCGAGAGTTGTGTCGGGTTGCTGAGACATCGGCAGGCTCCAGGAACAGGCGGCTATTCTCGCGCAAAGCGCCCCTCGGGTCACCTGTGCCGGTCGGATAGTCGCCAGCCCCTAACCGTGCGAAATGCAAAAAAACGGCAGCCGCTTGACCACGACCGAGCTTGCTACCCTTGCAATAAGCACCGACTGAGCCGCACGCGCAGCCGATTGCGCGGCGTCGCGCCCCTATCCCACCAGCAGGTCATCGCATGCCCGACCGCTCGCCACCCCCGCCACGCTGGTGCCTGCTGCGTCTCGACGACAACGGCAACCAATTCGTCGTGCGCGACAACCTGACCCGCGCCGCAGCCGAGGCCCTGTTGCGCGAGTTCGAGGCGCGCGGGCACAAACAGAGTTACTGGCTCAGACCGCAGCCGGGTG
>JBFKAF010000994.1:0-1236 GCA_041621735.1 Pseudomonas sp. | reverse complement strand
TTCAAAGAAGGCATGCGCAGCCTAAGGCTATCTGGCGCACAGAAAGTTGCCAGCGGCCTGACTACCATAGAGGAAGTGCTGCGGGTGACCCCGCAAAGCGAACAGAAGTGAAGCTGAATATGGCTGATTAATACCCAGCCCGGCAGCGCTGACCTAAGCTCGAAACTACCAGGCTCAGGCGCCTTACCTCGGCCCAGCCGAATACTTGTAAATCTAGTCCTAAGGAAATGGAGTTATATGGAAGTCGGCAGCGTGATCTTTCTCTTCGTCGGCCTCGCCTTGGCCGTGGTGTTCATGGGTTTCAAGGTGGTGCCACAAGGGTCGCAATGGACGGTGGAACGCTTCGGTCGCTACACCAACACCCTCAACCCGGGACTGAACATCATCGTGCCGGTGATGGACCGCATCGGCCACAAACTCAGCGTCATGGAAACCGTGCTGGATATTCCACCTCAGGAGGTGATCACCTCGGACAACGCCACGGTGCAGATCGACGCGGTGTGCTTCTTCCAGGTGATCAACGCCGCCCAGGCCGCCTACGAGGTGAACAACCTCACCCATGCGATCCGCAACCTGCTGCAAACCAACATCCGTACCGTGCTCGGCTCCATGGAGCTGGACGCCATGCTCAGCCAGCGCGACGCGATCAATGAAAAGCTGCTGCGCACCGTCGACGAAGCCACGGCGCCCTGGGGCATCAAGATCACCCGCATCGAGATCAAGGACATCAGCCCGCCGACCGACCTGATGGCCGCCATGTCCGGGCAGATGAAGGCCGAACGCATCAAGCGCGCGCAAATCCTCGAAGCCGAAGGCCTGCGCGCCGCCGCCATCCTTACCGCCGAAGGCAAGAAACAGGCGCAGATCCTCGAGGCCGAGGGTGAGCGGCAAGCGGCCTTCCTCGAAGCCGAAGCCCGCGAACGCGCCGCCGCGGCCGAAGCCGAAGCGACTCGCATGGTCTCCGAGGCCATCGCCAGCGGTAACGTGCAGGCGGTCAACTACTTCGTCGCGCAGAAATACATCGACGCCCTCGGCCAGCTGGCCAGTGCCAATAACAGCAAGGTGATTCTCATGCCGCTGGAAGCCAGCCAGGTGATCGGTGCAGTGGGTGGGATCGGCGAAATCGTCAAAGCCACCTTCGGTGAACACAAGGCCTAAGCGATGTGGGACTCTCTGCAACAGCTCTCGTTCTGGAATTGGCTGGCCTTCGGCACCCTGCTGCTGATCCTCGAGGTG
>JBFKAF010000993.1:0-1239 GCA_041621735.1 Pseudomonas sp. | reverse complement strand
GGCCCTGCCCGAACGCATCGGTCAACCGGTGCATAAAACCCTGGAAAAACTCGGCGTGACCGTACTGACCAACGCCGCGGTCAAGGAAGTGACCCGCGAAGGCTTGCACACCGCCCAGGGCGAGACCATTACCGCCAGCCTCAAGGTCTGGGCCGCCGGGATTCGCGCGCCGGCCTTCCTCAAGGATCTGGATGGCCTGGAAAGCACCCGCATCAACCAGCTGCAAGTGCGACCGACCCTGCAAACCACCCGCGACGACAACATCTTCGCCTTTGGCGATTGCGCCGCCTGCCCCCAGCCCGGCAGCGACGGGCGCAATGTGCCGCCACGCGCCCAGGCCGCGCACCAGCAAGCCTCGCTGCTGGCCAAGTCGCTTAAGTTGCGCATCGAAGGGCAAGCCCTGCCGGAGTATCGCTACCGCGATTACGGCTCGCTGATCTCGCTGGCGAGCTTCTCGGCGGTCGGCAATCTAATGGGCAACCTGACCGGCAGCGTGATGCTCGAGGGCTGGCTGGCGCGGATGTTCTATCTGTCGCTCTATCGCATGCATCAGATGGCGCTGTACGGGCCCTTCCGCACCCTGACCCTGATGCTCAGCGACCGCATTGGCCGCAGCACCGAGCCGCGCCTGAAGCTGCACTGACGACGACCTCCAGACTGCGCATGGACCGCCATGCGCAGCTGCCTGGCAGCCAACACTCCCCGAGCAGATCCGCAGCGTTCGCAGCAGCTGCTCAGGCTTGCTTGGCGCGTCGCGCCAGCACCTGGGTCGCGCCCTGGGTTCGCTGGGTAAACCACAGCACACGACTGACCCCACGGGTAATAGCCACATAGGCCAGGCGCAGGCTTTCATCCTGCATCGCCTGGTCATAGCTATTGCGGAAGAACCCCGAATAGGCGTACAGCGCATTGCGTAGCGGGTGCTTCTCCGGCGGCATGCAGTCATCGACGATGATCGCCACTTCGGCTTGCAGCCCCTTGGCCCGGTGAATGGTGTAGGCCTTGACCGGCAGCTTCTTGTCCAGCTGAGCCTGAATGCTCTGCAAGGGCTGGTTGCGCCGACTCAAGAGCAACACCGCCGTGCGCTCGGCCCTGGACCGAGTGGCGGCGTGCTCGCACTGCGTTTTGATTTCCTTGAGCAGCTCCGGCAACCGGCTGTTCAGATCGAAGCCCGTCACCAGCCTGACTCCCTGGTCATCCGGTTGCATGGCCTTGAAGGCGCGACTGGTCTTGTCTTGC
>JBFKAF010000992.1:0-1242 GCA_041621735.1 Pseudomonas sp. | reverse complement strand
GAGGCGCCTGACAAAACAACCGCAAAACCGCTAGGCTGCGAGCAAGATTGCCGTCCGGAGAAGCGCCATGCCCTCGCACCACGCCCCCCTTGCCCTGTGCCTGCTGTTGCTCGGCACGCCGGCTTATGCCGAAGGCGAGGCGCCCGCGAGTAGCGAGCCGGTTAGCACAGTTGCACCCGCAGTTGAGCGCGCAGCGCTGCCTGAACGCAGCCAGGCCGACGCCAGTGCACTCGAGCGCCAGCTTCAAGAGCACGAACAGCAACATCTCAAGACCGCCGAGGACAGCTTTCTCGCCCTCTGGCGACCCGCCAATGTCGCTGAGCCCAACGGTGCGGTGATCCTCCTGCCGGGCGACGATGAGAGCGCCGACTGGCCACAAAGCATCGGTCCCCTACGGCGCAAACTGCCGGATGCGGGGTGGCATAGCCTGAGCCTGAGCTTGCCCGACCCTCAGGGCGAACCCCTACCCTTACGCAGCACCACCAACACCAATCCCGCCAGCCTGCCAACAGCAGTCCAAACAGACGAGAGCACTGGCGAGCCGGATCCGACTGAGGTTGCCGACGAACCGCCAGTCGACGATCAGGCGCTGCCCGCCTCTATTGATTTTGAAGCCGCTCTCGAAGCCCAGCGCCAGACCCATGCAGAGCGTGTAATGACGCGCATCGAAGCCGGCATCGCTTTCGCCCAACAGCAGCAGGCGCAGACCATCGTCCTGCTCGGGCATGGCAGCGGCGCTTATTGGGCAGCGCGGTTTCTCGCCGGACGCCAGCCAGCGACCGTACAGAACCTGTTGCTGGTCGCCGCCGAACTGCCCGATGGATTCAGTCCGGCGCTGGATGAGCTCGTCCCCCGCCTGAAACTGGCCACCGGCGACTTCTACTACTTAGAGCAGAACAGCGACCGCAATGCCGCGCTCAAGCGCATGCAGGCGAGCAAGCGACAAAAACACCCGACCTACATTCAGATCGCCATGCAGGCGCTACCGGGTAATCCGCCGGCGGAGCAGGAGCAGTTGTATCGACGCATTCGCGGCTGGCTCAGTCAGCACCTGCGCGCTAGCGCGCAGTAGCTAATCGCCGCAACGGCGAACCTGCCTGACGCCTAGCGAAAACCGCGACGCTGACGGATCAGCTCGTAGGCCCGGTGCAGCTCGCCGGTTTTTTCCGTGGCTTCGCGCACCCGCTCGGGGCCCGCGCCGCTGCCGGTCAGCTTGTCAGGATGGTGCCGACTCAACAGCCG
>JBFKAF010000991.1:0-1243 GCA_041621735.1 Pseudomonas sp. | reverse complement strand
CAGACTCAATCACAGACGAGATAGCGATATGACCGAATACACGACCCTGAAGGAAATGGGCATCAGCTCCTTCGAACTCATTTCCCGCTTCAGCCTGCGCCGCGAGCATGACCGCGACGTGCTCAAGGTCTACTACCTGCGCCCCATCACCTCGTTGCGCCCGCACAGCCAGAAATTCACCTTCGCTCGGCCGCGCAACTCCATTCCGGGGCAGAGCCGTCACAGCCAGGCCTGGCAGCAACTGAGCGATTGCAGCCCGGTGCTGCAGCAGGCGCTCGACGAACTCAAGCTGCTGACCGGCAGCAGCGAACACGCACTGTCGCCCAAGCAGGAGCTGCTACAGGACTTGCAGCACCTGGAGAACGTGGTCGAGGCCAAGCTGGCGGAGATCCGCGAGAAGATCGAGCGACTGAACTGAGCCTGTCTCAGGCACTGACCTGCTCAGCCTGGGGCTGCATCAGGCTGGCCATCTTGCGGCCGAACAGCTGGGCCAGGGCCTCGGGGTCGCCAGCGGCTTCGTCCAACGCCTCGACCACGGCCTGCAGAGTCGGCCGGGTCTTGGCCAGCAGTTCGTCGATATAGAACTCTGGGGCGATGCTCGTGTGCGCCTGGTAACGGCGAAACAGCGCGAGGAGCTGCGGGTCCAGCTTGATCGTCAGCGTATCGGCGGACATCTGATTGACCTCTTTAAGATTTTCGGCAACTACGGCCGAGCGATTGATTAACGTCTGGCACCATCCTTAGCCGCCACCGCAGCAGACCATAGAGCCAGTTTTCGCCCAGGCGTGGCGCCAGCCAGCACTGGCCGCATCGGGTGCCGGCAACTGGTCCCTCTCCTGCCTCGGCCACGCCCCTAGAATCAGTGGCCATCCCCCGGCCCAGAGGCGACATTTATGACCGACCTGAATATCGAACCCGCCAGCCGTCTGGTCCCTGCCCGGGAGTTGTTCGGTATCGATTCCAGCATGCGCGTGCCGGTATTCCTCACGCCGAGCGAGCAGGTGCCGGAGATCGACCCGGCCTATCGCTTCAACCCGGAAGTGACTCTGGCGATCCTCGCCGGCTTCACCCGCAATCGCCGGGTGATGCTGCAAGGCCTGCACGGCAGCGGCAAGTCGACTCACATCGAACAGATCGCCGCGCGGCTCAACTGGCCCTGCACGCGGGTCAACCTGGACGGTCATATCAGCCGCCTGGACCTGATCGGCAAGGACGGCATCGTCCTGCGCGACGGCAAGCAGGT
>JBFKAF010000990.1:0-1245 GCA_041621735.1 Pseudomonas sp. | reverse complement strand
TTCCTGGCGAGCGACTTCCAGCAAGCGGTTCAAGGTATTGCGTTTATTGGGTTCGGTGCGAACTGAGGAAGTATTCATTTTATTGTTGTTCCGTCTGCCCTACGCCGGCAGCGAGATCGGCGCCTGATTGATACGCAGATTAACACGTCGACCCTTTGCGTATGGCTTTGCCGCGCCGCCGAGTGTGCGCAGTACAGCCGCTGCACAGGCTGCTGGGGCGAGTCGGCGAAGTGGCCTAAACCGCTAATAAACCAAGAGGGGAATCGCCATGGATCTGCAAATTGCCGGCCGCAAGGCCATTGTCTGCGCGTCATCCCGTGGTTTGGGTAAAGCCTGTGCGCTGGCCCTGGCGCAAGAAGGCTGCGAGGTGGTGATCAACGGCCGTGATGCCGGGCAGCTGGCCCGAACCGCGGCCGAGATCATGGACTTGAGCGGACGTCAGCCGCTGGTGGTGCTTGCCGATGTCGGTAGCGAGGCCGGGCGTGCCGCCCTGTTGGCCGCCTGCCCGGAGCCGGACATCCTGATCACCAACAATGGCGGACCCGCTCCGGGGCGCATCGAGGAGTGGGATCATGCCGCCTGGTTAGCGGCGGTGGAGGCCAACATGCTCTCGGCCATTCTGTTGATCCAGGCCGTGGTCGGCGGCATGCGCGCCCGGCGTTTCGGGCGGATAGTCAATATCACCTCGGCCATGGTCAAGTCGCCGCGCCTGCCACTGGGGCTTTCCACCGCTGCCCGGGCGGGGCTGACGGCCTTTTCCAAGGCGCTGGCCAGCGAAGTCGTGCGTGACAACGTCACCCTGAATAACCTGTTGCCGGAGCGTATCGAAACCGATCGCTTGCAGTTCATGAGCGCGCAGCTGGCCAAGCACAAGGGCTGCAGCTTGGAACAGGCGCGGGCGGAAATGCTCAGGCCGATTCCGGCCCGGCGCTTCGGTACGGCCGAAGAGTTTGCCGCGGCCTGCGCGTTCTTCTGTTCGGCCCAGGCCGGCTATATCACCGGGCAGAACCTGCAGGTGGATGGCGGCAGCTATGCCGGGTTGATTTAGGCAATGTCTCAGTGACGTGTTGAAACGTGCAGGCTGGCTAGGCGCTGCATGGAGGTCGATGATTCAAGGGTGGGTTAGGCGCATGACTGCAGGCTACTTGCCGGTGCGTAGTCGGTTACGCGGCGCGCAATTTCCGCAGTTGATTTTCAGCCTCTGCTCAGCGCCACTAACCCACCCTACAAAAGCGGCGTGCAACA
>JBFKAF010000989.1:0-1246 GCA_041621735.1 Pseudomonas sp. | reverse complement strand
TCGAGCAAGTGGCTGGGGCTGCCGCAGGAAAAACTCTGGGTCACCGTCTATGCCAGCGATGACGAGGCCTACGACATCTGGACTCAGCAAGTCGGCGTGCCGGCCGAGCGGATGATCCGCATCGGCGATAACAAGGGCGCGCCGTACGCCTCCGACAATTTCTGGGCGATGGGTGACACCGGCCCCTGCGGTCCCTGCACGGAAATATTCTTCGATCACGGCGAGCACATCTGGGGTGGCCCGCCCGGCTCGGCCGAGGAAGACGGCGACC
This sequence comes from Pseudomonas sp., assembly GCA_041621735.1. GTDB lineage: Bacteria > Pseudomonadota > Gammaproteobacteria > Pseudomonadales > Pseudomonadaceae > Aquipseudomonas. Next base: position 975 of record JBFKAF010000989.1, on the reverse strand, counting down.
GCTACATCGAGATCTGGAACAACGTGTTCATGCAGTTCAACCGCACCGCCGATGGCGTGATGCATCCGCTGCCGGCGCCGAGCGTGGACACCGGCATGGGCCTGGAACGCATCAGTGCGGTGCTGCAGCACGTCAACTCGAACTATGAGATCGACCTGTTCCAGAGCCTGCTGAACGCCTCGGCCGAGGCCATTGGTTGTGCCAATGAGGGCCAGGCTTCGCTGAAAGTGGTCGCCGACCATATCCGCTCCTGCGGCTTCTTGATTGCCGACGGCGTCACCCCGTCCAACGAGGGGCGTGGTTATGTGCTGCGGCGCATCATCCGCCGCGCCTGCCGTCACGGTAACAAGTTGGGCGCCAGCAACAGTTTCTTCTACAAGATCGTCGCGGCACTGGTGGCCGAGATGGGTGAAGCCTTCCCCGAGCTCAAGCAGCAACAGGCACAGATCGAGCGCCTGCTGAAAATCGAGGAAGAGCAGTTCGCCAAGACCCTGGAACAGGGCCTGAAGATTCTCGAGCAGGACCTGGTGGGCCTCAAGGGCAAGGTCATCCCCGGCGAGACGGTGTTCAAGCTGTACGACACCTTCGGTTTTCCCTATGACCTGACCGGCGACATCGCCCGCGAGCGCGGCCTGACCCTGGATGAGAGCGGCTTCGAGCGCGAGATGAATGCCCAGCGCGAGCGCGCCCGCTCCGCCAGCGCCTTCGGCATGGACTACAACAGTCTGGTCAAGGTCGACAGCGATACGCGCTTCCTCGGCTACGAAGGCACTAGCGGCAGCGGCCAGGTGATTGCCTTGTTCAAGGATGGCCAGGCTGTCGAGCAGATGGCCGAGGGCGAGGAGGGGGTGGTGGTGCTCGATCAGACGCCGTTCTATGCCGAGTCGGGTGGCCAGGTCGGCGACTGCGGTTACCTGCAAGGTTGCGCCGTGCGCTTCGAAGTGCGCGATACGACCAAGGCTGGCGGTGCGTTCC
>JBFKAF010000988.1:0-1246 GCA_041621735.1 Pseudomonas sp. | reverse complement strand
CTTCGTCGCCCTGGGGCGGGAGCTGGCGGCCATGGGTTGCGACAGCATCGCCATCAAGGATATGGCCGGTCTGCTCACGCCCACCGCCACCGAAGCGCTTGTCAAGGGTTTGCTGGACGCGGTGGCATTGCCGGTGCATCTGCATTCTCACGCGACTTCGGGGCTTGCAGAGATGTGCCAGCTCAAGGCTATTGAAGCGGGTTGTCGGCACATCGATAGCGCCATCTCCAGTTTTGCTGGCGGCACCAGTCACCCGCCCACCGAGAGCATGGTGGTGGCGCTGCGCGATACCGCTTACGCCACCGAGCTTGACCTTGAGCGACTCCAGGATATCGCTGCCTATTTCCGCGAGGTACGTAAGAAATACCGCCAGTTCGAAAGCGGCTACACCGGTGTTGATACCCGTGTTCAGATCAGTCAGGTGCCAGGAGGCATGATCTCCAATCTGGCCAACCAGTTACGCGAGCAGAATGCGCTCGACCACATGGACGCCGTATTTGCGGAGATCCCGCGGGTGCGCGCTGACCTGGGCTACCCACCTCTGGTTACCCCCACGTCGCAGATTGTCGGTACCCAGGCGGTGCTCAATGTGCTGACCGGCCAGCGTTATCAGAGCGTCACCAACGAAGTCAAACGCTATCTCCAGGGAGGCTACGGGCAACCGCCGTCGGCGATCGATCCAGAGTTTCGGCTGCGTGCCGTGGGCAACGCGGAATTCATCGATGGGCGCCCAGCCGATGCACTCAAGGCCGAACTTGAGCAACTGGAGAGCGACATTGGTGATCTTGCTGGCAGTGCGGAAGACGTGCTGAGCTACGCTATGTTTCCAGAGGTGGGGCGGCAGTTCCTGCAGGCGCGCCGGGACGGCAAACTGGAGCCCGAGGTGCTGACGCCGCTCGCGACGACTATCGTGGATACAGAAGAGGAGCAAAGGCGGGTTCCCACTGAATTCAACGTCACGCTGCACGGCGAGACCTATTACGTGAAAATCACTGGCAGTGGCCACAAAGGGCAGCTTGAGCGCCGCTTCTACCTCGACCTGGACGGCGTACCGGAAGAAGTCATGGTCGAGACGCTCGACGAACTGGTGCTGAGTGGCGGCACGGAGGGCGCCATTGCCAAGACCATTGCCGGGCGCCGTCCACGGCCGTCGGCAGCGGGTCATGTCGCCACGTCTATGCCCGGCAATATCGTTGCGGTGCTGGTCAGAGAGGGTGAGACTGTGACCGCTGGACAGCCGGTACTG
>JBFKAF010000987.1:0-1248 GCA_041621735.1 Pseudomonas sp. | reverse complement strand
GAGTCCAGATGTCGTAGGCCTCGTCATCGCTGGCATAGACGGTGACCCAGAGTTTTTCCTGCGGCAGCCCCAGCCACTTGCTCGAGGTAAGGAATTCCCAGGCGTAGTGAATGGCGTCGCGCTTGAAATAATCGCCGAAGCTGAAGTTACCCAGCATCTCGAAGAAGGTGTGGTGGCGCGCGGTATACCCGACGTTTTCCAGGTCATTGTGCTTGCCGCCGGCGCGCACGCATTTCTGGCTGGTGGTGGCGCGGGTATAGGCGCGCTTTTCCAGACCGAGGAAGCAGTCCTTGAACTGGTTCATCCCCGCGTTGGTGAACAGCAGGGTCGGGTCGTTGCCCGGAATCAGGGAGCTGGAAGCGACACGACTGTGCCCCTTCTCTTCGAAGAAGCGGAGGAAGGCTTCACGGATTTCTGCGCTTTTCATAGGTTCATCCACGGAAACAGGCGGCCACGGCAAAGCCGGCAAAGGGCCGCATTATATCGGCCCTGCGCTATGCGGCTAGTGTCTTTATTGTTCGCGGGCCGCGATTCGGCGCCCGCCAAGGGTTAAATACGGCGAAAAGCGCTAAACGCCTCGAGCACGCGAGCGATATCCTCGGCCGACACATCCAGGTGGGTGACCATGCGCAAGCGCGGGGCAGCAGTCAGTTGGATGCCGCGCTCGGCGCAGAAACCCTTGAGCGCCGCTGCCCGCTCGCCAACCTCGAGGTAGACCATATTGGTCTGCACCGGCTCGACCGCGTAGCCCAACTCACCCAGACCAGCGGCCAGCCGCGCGGCATTGGCGTGATCGTCCGCCAGGCGCGCCACCTGATGTTCCAATGCATACAGCCCCGCAGCAGCCAGCACGCCGGCCTGACGCATGCCGCCACCGACCATCTTGCGCAAGCGACGGGCCTTGCCGATCAACTCGCGGCTGCCGCACAACACCGAACCGACCGGCGCGCCCAAGCCCTTGGACAGGCACACCGAGACCGAGTCGAAATAACGGGTGATCTCGACCGCCTCTACCCCCAGCTTGACGGCGGCGTTGTACAGCCGCGCGCCATCCAGATGCAGGGCCAGGCCATGTTTGTCGGTCAAGGCACGCGCCGCCGCCAGATAGCTCAGCGGCAACACCTTGCCTTGCATGGTGTTTTCCAGGGCCAACAGGCGCGTACGGGCGAAGTGGAAGTCATCTTGCTTGATCGCGGCCTCGACCCGACCCAGGTCCAGCGAGCCATCGGCTTGCATCTCCAGGGGTTG
>JBFKAF010000986.1:0-1250 GCA_041621735.1 Pseudomonas sp. | reverse complement strand
GGCTTGCGCGGTGCCGATCGCGCCATGCGCGATGCTCTGGCCGGGCAGGACTACCTCTACACCCTGGTCGAGCTGGGTGACGACGCGCGCAACGCGGTGCAAGTGGTTGGCGCCATCAGTGGCATGCTGCTGGCCGAGGATTCGCCGCAGGCGCTGATCGACAAACTGGCTGATCCGGCGATTCGCATCGTCTCGCTGACCATCACCGAAGGCGGCTACTGCATGGACGACAGCAGCGGCGAATTTCTCGCCGAGCTGCCCGACATTCAGCACGACCTGGCCCATCCCGAGGCCCCGCGCAGCGTCTTCGGCTTTCTCTGCGCGGCCTTGGCCAAGCGCCGCGCCGCCGGCACCCCGGCCTTTACCCTGATGTCCTGCGATAACCTGCCGCACAACGGTGCGGTGACGCGCAAGGCGCTGCTCAGCTTCGCCCGCCTGGCGGACCCCGAGTTGGCAGCCTGGATCGAGGCCAACGTCAGCTTCCCCAATGCCATGGTCGACCGCATCACCCCCATGACCAGTGACGCGCACCGCCAGCAACTGGCCGAGCGCCATGGCATCGAGGACGCCTGGCCGGTGGTCTGCGAGCCCTTCGTGCAGTGGGTGCTGGAGGACAAGTTCGTCAACGGCCGGCCGGCCTGGGAGAAGGTCGGGGTGCAGTTCACCGACGACGTCACGCCTTACGAAGAGATGAAGATCAAGCTGCTCAACGGTAGCCATATGGCGCTGACTTACCTGGGGATGCTCAAGGGTTATCGCTTCGCGCACGAGGCGATGAACGATCCGTTGCTGCGCCGCTACCTGCGCACCTTCATGGATCAGGACGTCACCCCGCAGCTGGCGCCGGTGCCGGGCATCGACCTGGAGGCCTACAAGGGCACGCTGATCGAGCGTTTCTCCAACCAGGCCATCGCCGATCAACTGGAGCGGATCAGCTCCGACGGTTCGTCGAAGCTGCCCAAGTTCATCGTGCCGACCCTCAACCGGCTGATCGCCGACGGTCGCCCGCTGGAGCGGGTCGCGCTGGTGATAGCGGCCTGGGCGCTGTACCTCGAAGGCGTCGATGAGCGTGGCGCGCGCTTCGCCATCGTCGACCCGCGTGCGGCCTATTGCCAGGCGCTGGTCGCCGAGCGTGAGCAGATCAGCGCCAAGCTGCTGGGGGCCGAAGCGATTTTCGGCACGGCGATCCCGCAGTCGGCGGCGTTCGTCGCCGCCTTCCAGCGCAACCTCGACAGCCTGCGCAGCCAGGG
>JBFKAF010000985.1:0-1263 GCA_041621735.1 Pseudomonas sp. | reverse complement strand
TCCGGCACGGCCGATCCCGTGGCGCGTGCCTGAGGGCATGCGCCTGGGGTCAGAGGCTTAAAGTTGGTGGGCTGCACCCACCCTGCGACAGCCGCCGGCAAACCGACGGCTCAGGGGTGTTACTGCACCGCCTGGATGGCCGCGGCCAGTTGCTGGGCGGCGCGTTTCGGCTCGGCTTGCGGGTCGTTGAAGAAGTTGGTCACCACATCGAACACCGCGCCCTGCACATAGCTGGAAGCGGCCATGCCGTGGGCCATGCTCGGCTGCAAGCCACCGTTGCCGGCGGCTTCCTTGAAGTCGGCCATGGACTTCTGCGCACAGGCGTCGAAGCTGCTCATGTCCTGATCCAGGCGTACCGGAATCGAGCCCTTGTTCTGGTTGAAGAACTGCTGGAATTCCGGCTCAAGCACGGTACGCGCCAGGTCTTCCTGGGCCTTGCGGTTGTCCGCGTCGGCCAGTTTGAACATGGCCAGCGAATCGATATTGAAGGCGAAGCTGCCCTGGGTACCGGGGAATGCCAGGCACTGATAGTCCGTGCCGGCGACCTTGCCGGCCGCGGTCCACTCACTCTTGGCCCAGTCGCCCATCAACTGCATGCCGGCCTTGCCATTGATCACCAGGCCGGTGGCGATGTTCCAGTCGCGCCCGGCGGCGTCGGCATCCACGTAGCCGCGCAGTTTTTTCAGCGCGGCGAACACCTCGACCATCTTGGCGCCGGTCAGCGTCGCTTCGTCCAGATCGACGAAGGCCTTACGAAAGGCGTCGGCGCCCAAAATGCTGAACGCCAGATCCTCGAACACGGTGCCGTCCTGCCAGGGCTGGCCACCGTGGGCCAGGGGAATAAAGCCGGCGGCCTGGAGCTTATCGGCGGCGGCGAAAAACTCATCGAGGGTGGTCGGTGGCGTGGCGCCGGCCTTGGCGAACACCTCGGGGTTGATCCACAGCCAGTTGACCCGGTGCACGTTGACCGGCACCGCCACGTAGTGACCCTCATACTTCATGATTTCGGCCACCTGCTTGGGCAGCAGCTTGTCCCACTGATTCTGCTCGGCCACCGAATCCAGGTTGGCGAGCAAACCCAGCGCGCCCCACTCCTGAATATCCGGCCCCTTGATCTGCGCGGCGGCCGGCGGGTTGCCGGACACGGCGCGGGTCTTCAGCACGGTCATGGCCGCCTCGCCACCACCGCCTGCCACGGCGAAATCCTTCCAACTATGGCCTTTGTCTTCAACCAGTTTCTGCAGGGTATCGGCGGCGCGCTTC
>JBFKAF010000984.1:0-1263 GCA_041621735.1 Pseudomonas sp. | reverse complement strand
TGGTTCTTGCTCAGGCGCGCCAGGTTGCCGATATAGGGCCACCAGGACAGGCCCGCCGCCATGTTCACCTCCACCGCGATCATGAAGTTGACCCGCTTGTCGGCGAACGGCGCGTCCAGGGCCGGCAGGGCCAGCAATTCGGCGACGCTGCGCTCGCTGAGGATCAGGTAGAGCATGGCGCCCATGATCAGCACCAGCGCCGGCGCCACCAGGGTATTGAACCACTTGATCGAGGTGGGCCCCTTGGCGACCACGAAGCCGGCCAGGAGGATCGCGAAGAACCCCGAGAGCAGCACCAGCAGCCCGGTCGGCTGGGTCTCGTGCTCGCTCAGCAGGCCGGTGAGGCCGTCGATCGAGCGCCCGAACATCAGCCCCAGCACCGCCAGCCAGCCCATGGTCAGGAACACCACCGCCAGCACGTAGACCAGACGGCTGCCGTTGCTGCCGAACATGCTGCGCAGGAAGGTGAACTGCTCGGTACCGTACTTGCCGCAGGGCACGCAGGTGGCGAAGGTCGCCAGCAGCACGCCGATGATGTTGCCGATGACGATGGCGGCGATGCCTTCGGTGACGCCGACGAACAGCGCGGTGGCGCCACCGATAAGGAAGGCCCAGGTGGCGATGGCCAGGGCCGAGTTGGCGTAGGTGAACTCCCAGAAACCCCACATACGTTCAGTGGGCAGTAGCGGCGTATCGCCGCGCTCGGCTTCGAGGCTGATGTCGACGGGTTTAGACGTGGCCATGGCTCAGTACCCCCAGAGGTAGAAGCCGGTGACCAGCACCAGCGTCATCAGGGTGATTGCGATGTAGTCGGTGGCGCTCAGCGCACCCGGCCAGTGGTTGGCTTGCTCCATCTCCTCATAGACGCGGATGCGTCGTTCCAGGTCTTGCGCACGTACGCTTTCGGCTTGACTGTTCATCTGGACATAACCTCGTATGGCTCTTGTTATTGGCTACCCGATGTGTCCCGACATAACACGCGTTATGCCGGTGGTCTGATCCTTTCGTTAGTTCATGGCAGGGTGATCCACACCGCCTTGGTCTCCAGCAGGTGTTCGAGTTGTTCGGCGCCCAGGTCCTTGCCGAAGCCGGACTGTTTGTAGCCACCGAACGGCATGGCCGGGTCTATGGTGCTGTGGGCGTTGACGTACACCGAGCCGGCGCGCAGCCGTGGGATCAAACCGTGCACGCGGCCGAGGTCGTTGGAGTACAACGCCGCGGCCAGGCCATACAGCGAGTCGTTGGCCAGGCGCAGCGCCTCCT
>JBFKAF010000983.1:0-1269 GCA_041621735.1 Pseudomonas sp. | reverse complement strand
GGCCATCAAGGCCCACATATAGGCGTAAGCGGTGTAGCCGAACACCTGCAGGTACTCGACCGAGGCCGCGCCGATTTCATTCGGGTTGGACTTGGCCCGCTCCAGCAGGTCGGCGGTCATCTGTTCGAGGTTGGCGATGGCGGCTTTCAGCGGTTCGGTGAACTCGCTCAGGCTGCTGTCGGCCGAATCGGTGAAGGCCTTGATCTCTTCGGCGAAGTGCTTGTAGAAGGCGCCGCCGCTGCCCACCACCTTGCGCCCGACCAGGTCGAGGGCCTGGATGCCGTTGGTGCCTTCGTAGATCTGGGTGATGCGGCAGTCGCGCACCAACTGCTCCTGGCCCCACTCACGGACGAAACCATGGCCGCCGAACACCTGCTGGCCGTGGATAGTGGTTTCCAGGCCCATGTCGGTGAGGAAGGCCTTGGCCACCGGGGTGAGCAGGGCGACCAGTTCCTCGGCACGCTTACGCGTGACCGGGTCCTCGCTGAACTTGGCGGTGTCCAGTTGCATGGCGACGTAGCTGGAGAAGGCGCGGCCGCCCTCGTTCAGCGCCTTCATGGTCAGCAGCATGCGGCGTACGTCGGGGTGCACGATGATCGGGTCGGCGACCTTGTCCTTGGCCTGCGGGCCGCTCGGCGCGCGGCTCTGAATGCGTTCGCGGGCGTAGTCGATGGCGCTCTGGTAGGAACGCTCGCCGGTCGCCAGACCCTGGATGCCGACGCCCAGACGCTCGTAGTTCATCATGGTGAACATCGCCGCCAGGCCACGGTTCGGCGCGTCGATGATGTAGCCGGTGGCGCCGTCGAAGTTCATCACGCAGGTGCTGGAGGCCTTGATGCCCATCTTGTGCTCGATCGAGCCACAGGACAGGGCGTTGTGCTCACCCAGCGAGCCGTCGGCATTGACCATGTACTTGGGCACCAGGAACAGCGAGATGCCTTTCGGCCCGGCCGGGGCGTCCGGCAGTTTGGCCAGCACCAGGTGGATGATGTTCTCGGTCAGGTCGTGTTCGCCGCCGGTGATGAAGATCTTGGTGCCGCTGACCTTGTAGCTGCCGTCGGCCTGCGGCTCGGCCTTGGTGCGGATGATGCCCAGGTCGGTGCCGGCGTGCGGCTCGGTCAGGCACATGGAACCGGCCCAGGTGCCGGCGTACATGTTCGGCAGGTACTGTTCCTTGAGCTCTTCGCTGGCGTGAGCATTCAGCGACAGGCAGGCGCCGGCCGTGAGCATCGGATACAGACCGAAGGACAGGTTGGCGGCGTTGACCAT
>JBFKAF010000982.1:0-1271 GCA_041621735.1 Pseudomonas sp. | reverse complement strand
TCAGCGCGGATAAGTGGTAACGGGCTGCTCAGCCGTCAATCTGCCGTCGATGATGTGCGGCAGGGCCAGAGCGGCGAGAAGGGTTAGGGCGCCTAGTGCGTTCATGAAGAAGCGCCAGAAGGCGTAGCGGAGTTGGCGTTGACGGCGGGTCACTGCGGTGGCTCCGGTAGCGGCATCCAGTGGGTGTATGGCGCCTTTTCGGATGGCCCGGTCCAGTCGTGATCTCCGCCTTTTGCGACGCAGCAGTAATGCTCGTAGTGCTCGCCGTGATCCATCCAGTAAGTCGGATCATCGCCTTCCGGGTCGATGCCATCGAAGCTGATTCGCACGGTGTCGGGCCAGTCGCCAGGCTGAGGCGGGGCGTAGACCATGACCGTTACGCCGGGCTCCGGCAGCCGTTCGCTGCATTTAATCCATTCGCTCATGCTGCCTCCTGCGCTAACAGCCGCTCACCCAGCGCTATACGCTCACGCACAATGGCGGGCTTGGTCTGAGTGATGCGGGCGATCAGTTCGATTGAGTAACCATCACGCGCCATCAGTGCGGCGCGGGTGGCGAGTAGGTGGGGGAGGTCGGTCATTGCCGGGCCTCGACTTCACGGCTGATGTTGATCCGCTGAGGAAGATCGGCGACCAACAAAAAGCCCTGACGAATCAGGGCTTGGATTTGCTGCTGGAAGGCTTGGTGTCGGGTCATGCTGCGCGCTCCTTGCTGGCGTGACTGACGATCAGGTCAAGGCAGAGATTTAGCTGCTTGATGGCGGCAGGCTCGCGCTCGTCCTTACGCAGCCAGGCGTAGTGGTCGTCGCCGTAGTAGGCCGTTTCCTGAGCCACCGAGTAATCCCTGGCGCCGTAGTCGACATTAGCGGCAACGATGCGCACGCTGACGCCGCTGATGTGCCCAGCCAGGTCGACAAACACATGCACCCGGCCCATCTGGTTAACCCGCAGCGCGGCCTCGACAATGGCCAGGATCATGAAGTTGATTTGCTTGCTCATGCTGCCCTCCAGTCTTCTAGTGCGTCGGCGCGAGCCTCGGCCCGGTCGATTGCGTCGGATTCTTTCTGGCCGTCGATGATCTGCCAGAGCAGTTCCTCGATCAGTTCGGCGTGCTGTTCGGCGACTGCCGCGCAGCCGTTGCGGCCCAGGTCGGTCGCGTTGCCGTCCTCGTCGTAGACTTCGCCGCTGACCACGCTGAACTCCAGCTCGCGGCAGCCGTAGTAGTCGTCAGGGCTATCCCAGGACGTCGGGTCGGCCTTGATGTCGGTCAGG
>JBFKAF010000981.1:0-1277 GCA_041621735.1 Pseudomonas sp. | reverse complement strand
CTGGACTTCGAACGGGCCGCCGAATTGCGTGACCAGATTTCTCTGCTGCGGCGCGTGCAGGACCAGCAGAGCATGGAGGGCGGCAGCGGGGATGTGGATGTGGTCGCCGCCATGGTCAATCCGGGTGGCGCCTGCGTGCACCTGATCAGCGTGCGCGGCGGGCGTGTGCTCGGCAGCAAGAATTTCTTCCCGCAAGTAGCGATCGAGGAGGAGGGCAGTGAAGTCCTGCTGGCCTTCCTGGCCCAGTACTACCTGAGCAATCAGGAGCGCGAACTGCCGAGCGAGCTGATCGTCAATGTGCAGCACGAAGACTTCCCGACGCTGATAGCGGCCATCCACGAACTACGTGGCCGCGAGCTGAGTATCAGCCATCGTGTACGCGGTACCCGGGCGCGCTGGCAGCAGCTGGCGGTGACCAATGCCGAGCAGGCGCTCGGTGCCCGGCTGGCCAATCGACAGCATGTGGCGGCGCGTTTCGAGGCCCTGGCCGAGGCGCTGGACCTGGATGAAATACCGCAACGCCTGGAGTGTTTCGATATCAGCCACTCCAGCGGCGAGGCCACCGTGGCGTCCTGCGTGGTGTTTGGTCCTGAGGGCCCGCTGAAGTCCGACTATCGGCGCTACAACATCGAAGGCGTTACCGGCGGCGATGATTACGCGGCCATGCACCAGGCGTTGACTCGACGCTTCAGCAAGATCAAGGACGGCGAGGGCAAACTTCCGGATATTCTGCTGGTCGATGGCGGTAAAGGTCAGCTGGCCATGGCGCGTGAGGTGCTGGAAGAATTGGCGGTGCCTGAGCTGATCCTGCTTGGCGTGGCCAAGGGCGTGACCCGCAAGCCGGGGTTGGAAACCCTCTATCTCAATGATGCCGCCCACGAATTCACCTTGCCGGGTCATTCGCCGGCGTTGCACCTGATTCAGCAGATTCGCGATGAGTCCCACCGTTTTGCGATTACCGGACACCGTGCACGGCGCGGCAAGGCCCGTCGTACCTCACGCTTGGAAGAGGTGACCGGGGTAGGGCCGAAGCGGCGGCGCGAGCTGCTCAATCACTTCGGTGGCCTGCAAGAACTGTCTCGCGCCAGCGTGGAAGAAATCGCCAAAGCCCCCAGCATCAGTAAAAAGCTTGCCGAGCTGATTTATGCCGCACTGCACAGCGAGTAGAATGCCGGCTCACCTCGCAGCCCAGTTGTGCCGATGAATATCCCCAACCTGCTTACCGTACTCCGTGTACTGCTGATCCCGATCTTCATCCTGCTATTTTATCTACCGTT
>JBFKAF010000980.1:0-1279 GCA_041621735.1 Pseudomonas sp. | reverse complement strand
TTGCTCCTGGAGACCTGAGTGGCTGTGGTACCAGTAGGTGCCGTTCTGCTGAACCTTGAACCTGTATTCGTACATGCCATCGGGCGCGATGCCATGGAAGCTCAGGCCGGGCACACCGTCCATGTTGGCCGGCAGGATGATGCCATGCCAGTGGATCGAGGTGTCTTCGCTCAGGCGATTGCGCACCCGCAGGGTGACGGTATCGCCCTCGCGCCAGCGCAGCAGCGGCCCCGGCAGACTGCCGTTGATGGTCATGGCGGTGCGCGGCGAACCGCTGATGTTCACCGGAGTTTCGCCTATGAACAGCTCAAAATCGGTGCCGCTGAGCACGTTCGGCTGGCCTGGGCTGACGACTGCCCAGGCTGGCGCTCGCCACAGGCCTAGACCTGCCAGTATGCCGCCGGCGGTCAGGCCTTTGACGAACGTGCGCCTTGAGGTTTTGGATTGCATGCCGTTTATGTCCAATCGATCAAAGGAAATCAGTGCTGAATAGCCAGGGCGCAGACTTGCTAGTTGGGGGGCTCGCTCGGGAAGACGGCTCCCCCACTCCGCCCCCAGCAATGGCTTAAAAAATGCGCGCGGCCAGCGAGCCTAGAAACTGCCACAGTTAAACCCTTGGGGTGATTACATTTCTGTCAGCTTGGGCAGGCCCGGCAAAGATCAGCAGCTGGCGTGGTCTGTCATCTTGGCTGTGCTTTTGGCCGAGGGCGCCTCACGCGGCTGCGCCTGGGCAACGTGCTCGACTTGCGACGACGTTTGCTGAACCTGCTCGATGCGCGCAAAAGTGCGCTCGGCGCCACCTTCGGCCATAGCCAAGGAGGCAAGGCTCAGGGTGGCGACTACCAAGAGCGTTTTCATGGATTTCATCTGGGTATCCTCAAGTACGATTCGGTTAGCCCGTCGACAGCACATCTCGCGGCGGCACTTAGGGCTGAGCTTCAGACTCGCCGCAACCTTAACTGGCAGGTCCTGTCAGCAACCTGAGGCGAACATTACGGTTCAGTCAGCTCGAAAAGGCGCTCGACTACATGGATGCAGGAGGTAGGGCGACGCAGGATGCCCGAGCCGAGTGTACGAGCCGTACATCAGCACTTGATTCGCGTCACGCCCCCTGCGGGGCCGCGCTGAAGCCCGTTCGAGGCTGCGCTTTTGTGAGACTGAGTTCACCGCCGCATAGCCGAGCCCAGTAGCTTTTCAACGGCCTGCCCGCTCTCTGCTCAAAGCGGGAGCCCACGTTCAGCGTGCTACAGGCTGATCTTGACGGGGTAGCCCAAGGCTT
>JBFKAF010000979.1:0-1281 GCA_041621735.1 Pseudomonas sp. | reverse complement strand
TGCCAGTCGGCCAGGCGGACGTGAATGCTATTCATTGGCAAACTCCAGGCTGCCTTGCTTGACCAGCTCCCAGAGCAGATTACGCCCGGTGTCGTCGCTCAGCCACTGGTCAAGGTTGTCGCTATGTAACGCGTCCGCGGCGCAGACAAGCTTGAGCAGCTCACGCAGACTGGCCGGCAGCAGGCGGCTCTGGCCGCTGGCGAACAGCACCAGATCTTCGCCGACTTCCGACCAGGCCAGGCGGGCGCTGGGGTTGCGGATCAAGACGGCACCCTCTTGCAGATTGCCGAGGAAGGCGTCCTCGTCCATTTCGATGCCGCCGATCAATTCCGGGTAGCGCGGTTCGGTCATGAACTGGCCGAACCAGGTCATCAGCAGCCGCTCGTCGCCCATGTGCTCGTTGAGCAGGTTTTTCAGACGATCCAGCGAGTCGCGCTGGATCTGGTGGGGATCGCTGGTCGGCTGCGCATCGGCGTCGCTGTAGCGCTCCTCGTCGGGCAGGAACTGGCCCAGAAAATCGGTGAAATGGGTGAGTACTTCGGCGGCGCTTGGCGCGCGGAAGCCGACGGAATAGGTCATGCAATCATCCTCAGCGGTACCACAGTGGGCCAGGAGCGGCGGCAGATAGAGCATGTCGCCGGGTTCCAGTACCCATTCTTCAGTTTTATCGAATTCGGCCAGAATCTTCAGATCTGCATGCTCAAGCAAAGGGCTCTCGGAGTTGCAGGTCTGGCCTATTTGCCAGCGGCGCTTGCCGTGGCCTTGCAGCAGGAATACGTCGTAATTGTCGAAGTGCGGGCCTACGCCGCCACCGGGTGTGGCGAAGCTGACCATGACATCGTCGATGCGCCACTTGGGCAGGAAGTTGAATGGCTCGAGCAACTCGCCGACTTCCGGCACGAACTGATCGACCGCTTGCACCAGCAAGGTCCAGTCGCGTTCCGGTAGATGGGCGAAGGCATCTTCGGCGAATGGACCGCGACGCAGCTCCCAGGGGCGCTCCCCGTGCTCGAGGACCAGGCGCGATTCGACTTCTTCTTCCAGCGCCAGTCCGGCCAGTTCGTCGGGCGAGATCGGGCTTTCGAAGTCGGACATCGCCTGGCGCACCAGTAACGGTTTCTTCTGCCAGTAATCACGCAGGAACTCGCGCGCGGTCAGGCCACCCAGAAGTTGCAGTGGAATATCAGGATTCATCGGTAAGCCTTTGAAATGAGTAATTACCCATAAATAAAAACGCCCGGCACAGCCGGGCGTAGGGAGGGCTGTTGCCGCTTAGATGCG
>JBFKAF010000978.1:0-1283 GCA_041621735.1 Pseudomonas sp. | reverse complement strand
ATTTGAAGTGCACATCGGTGTTCCTCTCGAAACCCATGCCGGCGAGACGCGGGTTGCCGCGACTCCCGAGACCATTAAGAAGCTGATTGGCCAAGGCCATCAGGTAACCGTGCAGAGCGGTGCGGGCGTTAGCGCCAGCATTCCCGACAGCGCCTTTGCCGCTGCTGGCGCGACTATCGGCAACGAGGCGGCCGTCTTCGGCGCCGAACTGGTGCTGAAAGTCACCGCGCCCAACGATGGCGAACTGGCGCTGATGCAAACCGGCGCCGTACTGGTCGGCATGCTCAACCCGTTCAGCAACGAGACCATCGCCCGGATGAGCGCGCGCGGGATTATCGCCTTCGCCCTCGAAGCCGCGCCGCGCACCTCGCGCGCGCAGAGCCTCGACGTGCTGTCGTCGCAGGCCAACATCGCCGGTTACAAGGCCGTGCTGCTGGCCGCGCATCACTATCCGCGCTTCATGCCGATGCTGATGACCGCTGCCGGTACGGTGAAGGCCGCGCGCATCCTGATCCTCGGCGCCGGCGTCGCCGGACTGCAGGCCATCGCCACGGCCAAGCGCCTGGGCGCGGTGATCGAAGCGTCCGATGTGCGTCCGGCGGTGAAGGAGCAGATCGAGTCGCTCGGCGCCAAGTTCGTCGACGTGCCGTTCGAGACCGATGAAGAGCGCGAATGTGCCGAAGGCGTCGGCGGCTACGCGCGACCGATGCCGGCCTCGTGGATGGAACGCCAGGCCAAGGCGGTGCACGAGAAGGCCAAGCTGGCCGATATCGTCATCACCACCGCACTGATTCCAGGGCGCAAGGCGCCGACCCTGCTGCACGCGGCCACGGTTGAAGAAATGAAACCCGGTTCGGTGATTATCGACCTGGCGGCCGCTCAGGGTGGCAACTGCCCGCTGACCGAAGCCGAACAGGTAGTGGTCAAGCACGGCGTGACCATCGTCGGCCACAGCAACCTGGCGGCCCTGGTGCCGGCCGATGCCTCGGCCCTGTACGCGCGCAACCTGCTGGACTTCCTCAAGCTGGTAATCGACGGCGACGGCAAGTTCCACCTCAACCTCGAAGACGACATCGTCGCCGCGTGCCTGATGTGCCGCGACGGCCAGGTCGTCCGGACCAACGGCTAAGGAGTAGAGACATGGATCTGATTTCCGACGGCATCTACAACCTGATCATCTTCGCGCTGGCCATCTACGTCGGCTACCACGTGGTATGGAACGTCACCCCGGCCCTGCACACTCCGCTGATGGCAGTGACCAACGCGATTTCCGCGATCGTCAT
>JBFKAF010000977.1:0-1284 GCA_041621735.1 Pseudomonas sp. | reverse complement strand
GGTTGGGTGCAGGGCCTGCGCCGGGTGCGCGATGCCGGCCTCGAATTCGTTACGGAAATACTTGAGGGCGCTGGCCAACGGTTCGACGGCGCCAGGAGCGTGGGCGCAGAAGGTTTTGCCAGGGCCGAGGAAGTTGCACAGTTGCTCCAGGGTTTCGATATCGCCGGGCTGGCCTTGGCCCAGTTCCAGGGCGCGCAGCAGCTTGACGCTCCAGGGCAGGCCGTCGCGGCAAGGGGTGCAGAAACCGCAGGACTCGCGGGAGAAGAATTCCTCCATGTTGCGCAGCAGGCCGACCATGTTGACGCTGTCGTCCAGGGCCATGGCCAGGCCGGTGCCCATACGCGTGCCGACCTTGGCGATGCCGGCGGCGTACATCGGTGCATCCAAATGCTCCGGCAGCAGGAAGCCGGTGCCGGCGCCGCCCGGTTGCCAGGCTTTCAGGCGGCTGCCGGCGCGCATGCCACCGGCATAGTCCTCGAGCAGTTCGCGCGCCGGGATGCCGAATGGCAACTCCCACAGCCCGGGTTGCTTCACCTTGCCGGAAAAACCCATCAGCTTGCTGCCGTGGTCCTCGCTGCCGGGACGGGCCAGGGCTTGGTACCAGGCCACGCCGTTGCCGATGATCGCCGGCACGTTGCACAGGGTCTCGACGTTGTTCACGCAGGTTGGTTTGCCCCACACGCCGACGGCCGCGGGAAAGGGCGGCTTGGAGCGCGGGTTGGCGCGGCGCCCTTCGAGGGAGCTGATCAGCGCGGTCTCCTCGCCGCAGATATAGCGTCCGGCGCCGGTGTGCACGAACAGCTCGAAGTCGAAACCGCTGCCGAGGATGTTGCGTCCCAGCAGGCCGGCGGCCTTGGCTTCCTCGACCGCGCGATTGAGGTGGCGCGCACAATCGACGTATTCGCCGCGCAGGAAGATGTAACCACGGTAGGCCTTGAGCGCGCGGGCGCTGATCAGCATGCCTTCGATCAGCAGGTGCGGCAGCTGCTCCATCAGCAGGCGGTCTTTATAGGTGTTGGGCTCCATCTCGTCGGCGTTGCACAGCAGGTAGCGCTTATCCAGCAATT
This sequence comes from Pseudomonas sp., assembly GCA_041621735.1. Taxonomy (GTDB): domain Bacteria; phylum Pseudomonadota; class Gammaproteobacteria; order Pseudomonadales; family Pseudomonadaceae; genus Aquipseudomonas. The sequence continues at coordinate 217 of JBFKAF010000977.1, read as the reverse complement.
CGTCCTTGGGCATCAGCCCCCACTTCACCCCGGTGGGAAAGCCGGCACCGCCGCGACCCTTGAGACCGCTGTCCTTGACCTGTTGGGTGATCTCGTCCGGGCTGAGTTGGCTCAAGGCATGCCGTGCGGCGCTGTAGCCATTTTGCCGCTGGTACTCGTCCAGCCACACGGGCTCGCCGTCGTCGCGCAGGCGCCAGGTCAGCGGATGGGTTTCGGC
>JBFKAF010000976.1:0-1285 GCA_041621735.1 Pseudomonas sp. | reverse complement strand
GGCGCCTCCAAGGCCGCCCTGCGTTATCTGCTGGAGGCGCTGCGCATCGACCTGGCCAGCGAGGGTATCGACGTCACCCTGATCAGCCCCGGCTTCGTCGATACGCCGCTGACCCGGGACAACGACTTTCCCATGCCGATGCGCTGGCCGGTGGACAAGGCCGCGCGGCATATCGCCGAGCGGCTCGACCGGCGCCCTTTCGAGATCGCCTTCCCAGGGCCTTTCATTGCCGGCCTGCAGTTGCTCGCCCACCTGCCCCAGCGCCTGCGCCTGGCTATCGGCAAACGCCTGGCCCGTACTGAAGACAACACTGCAGACAACAGCAAGGGGGCTACATGAGGATCGCCATCATCGGCAGCGGTATCGCCGGTCTGACCAGCGCCTACCTGCTCAACCGTAGCCACCAGATCAGCGTGTTCGAGGCCAGCGACTGGGTCGGCGGCCACACCCACACCGTCGACGTCGATGTCGCCGGCCAGCGCTACGCCGTGGACACCGGCTTTATCGTGTTCAACGACTGGACCTACCCGAACTTCATCCGCCAGCTCGACCAGCTCGGCGTCGCCTACAAAGCCACCGAGATGAGCTTCTCGGTCAGCGACCCGGCCACTGGCGTGGAGTACAACGGGCACAACCTCAACAGCCTGTTTGCCCAGCGCAGCAACCTGCTGTCGACGAAGTTCTGGGGCATGGTGCGCGACATCCTGCGCTTCAACCGCGAGGCGCTGGACGACCTCGAGCACCAGCGCATCGCCGCGGGCACCACCCTCGGCGACTACCTGCGGCACAAGGGCTACGGCGAGCGCTTCGTCCAGCACTACATAGTGCCAATGGGCGCGGCGATCTGGTCGATGTCGCTTAGCGACATGCTCGATTTTCCGCTGCAGTTCTTCGTGCGCTTCTTCAAGAACCACGGCCTGCTGTCGGTCAGTGAGCGCCCGCAGTGGTGCGTGGTCGAGGGCGGCTCGCGCAGCTACGTGGCGCCGCTGACGGCCTCGTTCAAGCAGCACATCCGCTTGAACTGTGCGGTGCAGCGGGTCGAACGCGACGAGACCGGCGTCACCCTGCACAGCGCCGCTGGCAGCGAGCGCTTCGACAAGGTGCTGTTCGCCTGCCACAGCGACCAGGCCTTGCAACTGCTGGTCCAGCCGACGACGGTCGAACGAGAGATTCTCGGCGCCCTGCCCTATGCCGACAACGACGTGGTGCTGCACACCGACACCCGCCTGCTGCCGCAACGCCGCCTGGCCTGGGCCAGCTGGAACTACCGCCTCGGCGGTGCGCT
>JBFKAF010000975.1:0-1286 GCA_041621735.1 Pseudomonas sp. | reverse complement strand
GCTCAAGTCGCGGGAGACCACGACCAGCACGCCATCACGGCCTTGATTCAACGATGCGAGTTTCATAAAAAATTCCGTAAGTCAGCACGTTATGTAGGAGCCAGTTGGCTGGCGGCTGGGAATGCAACAACAAGCGCATCGCCAGCAAGCTGGCTCCTACAGGGAGTTGTTCAGCCTTGCTTACCCGGCGCGCGCCAGGAGTTCACGTATTCAGGCACATCGACTTGTGCGGCCGAAGGGTCGATCTCCAGGGCGCGTCGGCTGTCGATCATCACCGCCACTTCCTCGACGAAGGTCGCCGGGCTCTCCAGGCTCTTCTTCAGAGCCTTGGGATGAGGGCCGTGGGGGAAACCGCAGGGGTGCAGGGTGACCATTCCGGCCTCGATATTGTCGCGGCTGAAAAAGTTGCCCCGGTGATAGAACAGCACTTCGTCGTAGTCGTCGTTGTTGTGGTAGAACGGCACCTTCAACGCGCCCGGGTCACTCTCCACCGGCCGCGGGGTGAAGGTGCAGACCACGAAGCCATTGGCGACGAAGGTGGTGTGCGCCGATGGCGGCAGGTGGTAGCGATGGCTCATCAGTGGGCGGATGTCGCGCCAGTTGAGGCGCACCACGGTGTTGTCGCCATGCCAGCCGACCACGTCCAGCGGGTTGTAGGGGTAGGTCACGGTGCTGACCTGATTGCGCCGCTTGATCCGCAGCTGCCAGCTGTTCTCGTCCTGCTGCGCCTTGAAGGCATCGTCCAGCTTAGGATGATCGAGCACCGCCGGGTCGAAGATCGCCTGCGGGCCGAGCAAGCCTTTGTCGGGTAGCTGATAGGCGCCATCGCTGCTTTCGATCAGCAACATGAAGGTCGGCGCGCTGGTTTCGATGCGCCAGGCGGTGCCGCGCGGGATCACCAGGTAATCGCCGTCGCGGTACTCCAGGTGACCGAAGTCGCAATAGAAGTGCCCCGCGCCTTCATGGATAAACAGCAGGTCGTCGCCATCGGCGTTGCGCACCAGATGGCGCATGGCGCCATGAGTCTTCCACACGCGCAGTTGCATATCACTGTTGTGCAGCGTCAGCGGCGCCTCCAGCGGGCAATCGCGCTCGCTGGGAATATCGTTGAAGTTGAACGCGTGCGGCCTTAGCGGCCCCTGCCAGTCGATCCAGCCGGTGGGCGGGTGTTTGTGATGCAGGTGCGCGGTGGGCCCGAAGAAACCTTCACGGCCCATCTCGCGTTCATAGGTGTCCTGGGGGAAGTCGCAGTGCGCCTGCCGCGAGCACTCGCCTTCACGCAGGGG
>JBFKAF010000974.1:0-1286 GCA_041621735.1 Pseudomonas sp. | reverse complement strand
TGGCCGGCTGATGGCGTTTGCGGTCATGGACGACCGCGAGGTCGGCAGGCAAGCTGTGCGGCCGGTTTGCCAAACAAAGGAGTGGCCCCCGCATGACGCTTGCCTATTGGTGTGTACTGATCGCCCTGTTTCTGCCTTATTTCTGCACCGTGACGGCCAAGGCCGTGGGCGGTGGTTTCACCCCGAAGCACAATCACGACCCGCGAGCCTTGCAGGCCACCTTTGGGGGCTTGGCACGACGCGCCAATAACGCTCAGCTCAATGGCTTCGAAGTCACCCCGGCGTTCGCCGCGGCGGTGATCATCGCGCAGCTGGCCGGCGGTGCGGAGCAAGGCTTGATCGACCTGTTGGCGGTGGCCTTCATCGTCAGTCGCGTGCTGTATTTCATCTGCTACCTGGCCGACTGGGCGCCGTGGCGTTCGCTGGTCTGGTTCGCCGGCATGGGGCTGATCATCAGTCTGTTCGTGGTGTCGGCCTGACAGACGGTTGATGGAGTGTCGCGGGCTTTTGCTGGCGGCCTGTGCGGCCGCGGCTAGGCCATGGCGGCGGGCTGCGGCAACCTGCCGCGCTTGGCCGGTGCGCCGCGAGTGGCGATACTGGCGGCCGTTCCTTTGCCGAAGTCGTTGTGATGAAGCCGAAAACCCTGTTGCTGCTCGTGCTCGGCAGCCTGACCCTGACCGCCTGCGGTGGAGTCGACCCGAACTCGCCGTTGGGCAAGCGGCAGACGATCTTCAAGCAGATGTTGCACACCAGCGAAGACCTCGGCGGCATGCTGCGCGGACGTGTCGCCTTCGACGAGGCGAAGTTCGTGGTCGGTGCGGCCGAGTTGGACAAACTGTCGCGCCAGCCGTGGCAGCACTTTCCCCAGGTCAAGGAAGACGATAGCAGCGCCAGGGATGAAGTCTGGCAGCGCCAGGAACGTTTCCAGCAACTGGCTCGCGAGCTGGAGAGCGCCACCGCGGCGCTGGTCGTCGCCACCACCGCCGCACCGCTGGCAAGAGCCGACTTGGCCGCGCCCATGCAGCGCGTCGAGGACGGTTGCGAGGCCTGCCATCAGGAGTTTCGCGCCTACTGAGGCGTAGCCGACTCGCGCTGCTGCCGAGTCCGCTCAGAACCCGTCGATGTTCGCCGCCTGCAATTGAGCGCGCAGGGCCAGTAGCTCGGGGTGGCGAAAGAATGCCTGTAAGTGTGCGGCGCGAACGGGGCCGATGCCGGCTTGCCGTTGCCAGTCCTGAGTATCGCGTTGTGCCAGGGCATCCCAGTTTCCGGCCAGTGACGCCCCTGCG
>JBFKAF010000973.1:0-1287 GCA_041621735.1 Pseudomonas sp. | reverse complement strand
GCGCCGGGATTATTAAAGTTTCAGGAGAGTGAACATGGGCAAGATTATCGGTATTGACTTGGGGACCACCAACTCGTGCGTCTCCATTCTGGAAAACGGCAACGTCAAGGTTATTGAAAACGCTGAAGGCACGCGCACTACGCCGTCGATCATTGCCTATGCCAACGATGGCGAGATTCTGGTGGGTCAGTCGGCCAAGCGCCAGGCGGTGACCAATCCGCATAACACCCTGTACGCGGTGAAGCGTTTGATTGGTCGTCGCTTCGACGAAGAGGTCGTGCAGAAAGACATCCAGATGGTTCCGTACAAGATCGTCAAAGCGGACAACAACGATGCCTGGGTCGAGGTCAATGGCCAGAAGATGGCACCTCCGCAGATTTCCGCCGAAATTCTGAAGAAAATGAAGAAGACCGCCGAAGACTATCTCGGCGAGCCGGTCACCGAGGCGGTGATCACCGTTCCGGCCTACTTCAATGACAGCCAGCGTCAGGCCACCAAGGATGCCGGTCGTATCGCCGGCCTGGACGTCAAGCGGATCATCAACGAGCCGACTGCTGCGGCCCTGGCCTATGGCATGGACAAGGCCAAGGGCGACCACACCGTGATCGTCTATGACCTGGGTGGCGGTACTTTCGATATCTCGGTGATCGAAATCGCCGAAGTCGATGGCGAGCACCAATTCGAAGTGCTGGCGACCAACGGCGATACCTTCCTCGGTGGTGAGGACTTCGACATTCGCCTGATCGACTACCTGGTCGACGAGTTCAAGAAAGAAAGCGGCATGAACCTCAAGGGTGATCCGCTGGCCATGCAGCGCCTGAAAGAAGCCGCTGAGAAAGCCAAGATCGAGCTGTCTTCCAGCCAGCAGACCGACGTCAATCTGCCGTACATCACTGCCGACGCCAGCGGGCCGAAGCACCTGAACGTGAAAATTTCGCGCGCCAAGTTGGAGTCCCTGGTTGAGGATCTGGTGCAGCGCACCATCGAACCGTGCCGTATCGCCTTGAAAGACGCGGGTGTCGATGTCGGTTCGATTCACGACGTGATCCTGGTCGGCGGTCAGACCCGCATGCCGCTGGTGCAGAAGCTGGTAACCGAGTTCTTCGGTAAAGAAGCGCGCAAGGACGTCAACCCGGACGAGGCCGTGGCCATGGGCGCCGCCATTCAGGGCGCGGTCCTGGCCGGTGACGTGAAGGACGTGCTGCTGCTCGACGTATCGCCGCTGACCCTGGGTATCGAAACCATGGGCGGGGTGATGACTGCGCTGATCGAGAAGAACACCACCAT
>JBFKAF010000972.1:0-1288 GCA_041621735.1 Pseudomonas sp. | reverse complement strand
GATCCTTGTGGTAGCCGCCGCCGATCACTCCGACCACCGGAATGTCCCGGCCCAAACAGTGACGTAGCACCCGTGCGTCGCGCTCGGCGAGGCCCCGGTCGGTCAATTTCAGGTAACCCAGGGCGTCATCTTGATGCACGTCGACGCCGGCGTCGTACAGCACGATATCCGGCTGGTACAGCGGCAGCAGGTAGTTCAATGCATCGTCGACCACCCTCAGGTAGTCGGCATCGCCCATGCCCATCGGCAGGGCAATGTCCCAATCGCTGTCGGCCTTGCGCGCGGGGAAGTTCTTCTCGCAGTGCAGGGAGACGGTGATCGCCTCCGGGGTGTCCTGGAGGATGCGCGCGGTGCCGTCGCCCTGATGCACGTCGCAGTCGAATATCAGCACGCGCTGCACCCGGCCGGCGGCCAGCAGGTAGTGGCTGATCACCGCCAGGTCGTTGAAGATGCAGAACCCCGCCGGGTGATCGTAGTGGGCATGGTGGGTACCGCCGGCCAGGTGGCAGGCCAGACCGTGCTGCAGCGCCTGTTCGGCGGCCAGCAACGAGCCGCCGACCGCGCGCACGGTGCGTTGCGCCAGGGCCTCGCTCCAGGGCAGGCCGAGGCGTCGCTGCTCGTCGCGGCTGAGGTCGCCGCTGCGAAAGCGCGCTATATAGGCTGGGCAATGGGCCAGGTCGAGAATTTCCGGCGGGCATAGCTCGGGGCGTAGCAATTCGGCATCGCAGGTCAGGCCGCTGTCGACCAGGTGGTCGCGCAGCAGGCGGAACTTCTCCATGGGGAAGCGGTGCTCGGCCGGGAAGGGCGGGCTGTAGTCGTCGTGATAGACCAGCGGCAGGCGCATACAATAGGGCTCTTTCATGCAGCGTCCGAGTATGGCGGCGCTGCGGGTTCCGACTCAAGTGGAGGGCCGATGCCTGCCCCGATCGAACTAGACAGTCCGCGCCTGTGGCTGCGCCGCTGGCGCGCCGAAGACCATGCGCTTTTCGCCGAGCTGAATGGCGACCCCGAGGTGATGCGGCATTTTCCTGCTTGCCTGAGTCATGCCGAGAGCGAGCAGCAGATCGAGCGCATCGAGGCGGAGTTCGCCCGCCACGGTTTCGGCTTCTGGGCCCTGGAGCGCAAGGATAATGGTGCCTTCATCGGCTTTACCGGCTTGCGTCCGGTGGCCTTCGACGCCCCGTTCTGCCCGGCGGTGGAGGTCGCCTGGCGTCTGGCCCGTGCCCACTGGCGCCAGGGCTTCGCCAGCGAGGCGGCGCGTGCGGCCCTGGCCTGCGGCTTTACCCGG
>JBFKAF010000971.1:0-1292 GCA_041621735.1 Pseudomonas sp. | reverse complement strand
GCCATGCTGGCGGTCGCCGGGTTGGTGCCGTGGGCCGATTGCGGAATCAGGCAGATGTCGCGCTGATCGTCGCCGCGGCTGCGGTGATAGGCACGGATCGCCAGCAGACCGGCGTACTCGCCCTGGGAACCGGCGTTCGGCTGCAGCGACATGCCGTCGTAGCCGGTGGCGGCGCAGAGCATGGCCTCCAGTTCAGTGGTCAGCTGGGTGTAGCCCTGGCTCTGCTCGGCAGGGGCGAAGGGGTGCAGGTTGCCGAACTCGGCCCAGGTCACCGGAATCATTTCGCTGGCGGCGTTGAGCTTCATGGTGCAGGAACCCAGCGGAATCATGCTGCGGTCCAGCGCCAGGTCCTTGTCGGCCAGCTTGCGCAGGTAGCGCATCAGCTCGGTTTCCGAGTGATAGCGGTTGAACACCGGGTGCGTGAGGATCGCCGACTGGCGCAGCAGTGCCTGCGGCAGTTGGCTGGCGACGGTGGCGGCCAGCTCGGCGAAGTCCGGCAGGCTCTGGCCGTCGGCGAATACTGTCCACAGCGCTTCGACGGCGGCCTGGTTGGTGGTTTCGTCCAGCGACAGGCCGAGGCGCTCGCCATCGATCTCACGCAGGTTGATGCCCATGGCGCGGGCTTGCTGGTGCAGTTGCGCGGTGCGCGCGCCGGTGGCCAGGCTCAGGGTGTCGAAGAAGCCCTGTTGCTCGACCTTGAGGCCCAGCTTGGCCAGACCTTGGGCGAGGATCGCGGTCAGCTGGTGCACGCGCTTGGCGATGCGGGTCAGGCCCTGCGGGCCGTGGTACACGGCGTACATGCTGGCGATGTTGGCCAGCAGCACCTGCGCGGTGCAGATGTTGCTGGTGGCCTTCTCGCGGCGGATGTGCTGCTCGCGGGTCTGCATGGCCAGGCGCAGGGCCGGCTTGCCGAAGCGATCGACCGAAACGCCGACCAGGCGGCCCGGCATGTCGCGCTTGAACGCATCGCGGGTGGCGAAGTAGGCGGCGTGTGGACCGCCGAAGCCCAGTGGCACACCGAAGCGCTGGGCGCTGCCCAGGGCCACGTCGGCGCCGAATTCGCCGGGCGGCGTGAGCAGGGTCAGGGCCAGCAGGTCGGCCGCTACGGCCACCAGCGCCTTGGCGGCGTGGAAGCGTTCGACCAGTTCGCGGTAGTCGAAGATGTCGCCGTTGCTCGCCGGGTATTGCAGCAGGGCGCCGAAGTAGGCGCTGGCGTCGGTGATTTCGCGCTCATCGCCGATCACCACTTCGATACCCAGCGGCTCGGCGCGGGTGCGCAGCACGTCGAGGGT
>JBFKAF010000970.1:0-1295 GCA_041621735.1 Pseudomonas sp. | reverse complement strand
TGCCGGCCATGATCCGCAGCTCCGGGCAGATGTGGGGCAAGGACGGCAAGCTGAAAGACGCCAAGGCCGTCATGCCGGAAAGCACCTACGCCCGCATCTATCAGGAGATGATCAACTTCTGCAAGACTAACGGCGCGTTCGACCCGACCACCATGGGCAGCGTACCGAACGTCGGCCTGATGGCGCAGAAAGCCGAGGAATACGGCTCCCACGACAAGACCTTCGAAATGACCGCCGACGGCAGCATGCGCGTGGTCCTGGCTGACGGCACCGTGCTGATGCAGCACGAAGTCGAAGCGGGCGATATCTGGCGTGCCTGCCAGACCAAGGACGCGCCGATCCGCGACTGGGTCAAGCTGGCTGTGACTCGTGCCCGTCAGTCCGAAACCCCGGCCATTTTCTGGCTGGACCCGGAGCGCGCCCATGACCGCGAACTGCAGAAGAAGGTCGAAAGCTACCTGCAAGAGCACGACCTGGAAGGCCTGGACATCCGCATGATGGGCTACAACGAAGCCATCCGCGTCAGCATGGAGCGCCTGATCCGCGGCCAGGACACCATCTCGGTGACCGGCAACGTGCTGCGCGACTACCTGACCGACCTGTTCCCGATCATGGAACTGGGCACCTCGGCCAAGATGCTCTCCATCGTGCCCCTGATGGCCGGCGGCGGCATGTACGAAACCGGTGCCGGCGGCTCGGCACCCAAGCACGTGCAGCAGCTGATCGAAGAGAACCACCTGCGCTGGGACTCGCTCGGCGAGTTCCTGGCCCTGGCGGTATCCCTGGAAGAGACCGGGATCAAGACCGACAACGCGAAAGCCAAGCTGCTGGGTACGACCCTGGACGCGGCCACCGGCAAGTTGCTGGACAACAACAAGTCGCCTTCACGCAAGACCGGCGAGCTGGACAATCGTGGCAGCCATTTCTACCTGACCCTGTACTGGGCACAGGAACTGGCCGCACAGACCGAAGACCTCGAGCTGCAAGCGCAATTCAGCCCGCTGGCGAAGACCCTGAGCGACAACGAAGCCGCCATCGTGGCCGAGTTGAACGCTGTCCAGGGTAAGCCTGTTGAGATCGGCGGCTATTACCGCGCCAACCCGCAGCTGACCAGCCAGGTCATGCGCCCGAGCGCAACCTTCAACGCTGCCCTCGCCGCCCTGGCTTAAGGGCTAATAGCCGGCGCCCATGGGCGCCGCAACACGGAAACCCCGGCCCTTGTGCCGTAATGCTGTTCACTTAAGCGGAGCAGCCTTCCGATCCACTGGGTAGCGGGTCTTTGAAATCTTCACCGT
>JBFKAF010000969.1:0-1296 GCA_041621735.1 Pseudomonas sp. | reverse complement strand
GCCGGCGACCACCGCCAACACGCAGCAGGCATCGACCAGGGCGCCGAACCAGCCGCTCATCACGCGCTCGCCAAATACCGGGTAGAGCAGGGTGCGTGGCTTGAGTGGCAGGCCTTTTTCATAGTGCAGGTGCATCAGCACTATGCCGCTGAGGCTGCCGAGAATCGCCCAGGCGAGGAAGCCCCAGTGCATGAAACTCTGCGCCAGCGCGTTGTAGGCCGCCTGCGGGGTGCCCGTCTCACCGCCGTACAGCGGCGGTGGCGAGAGGAAGTGGGCCATCGGCTCGGCCGCCGCCCAGAACACACCGCCGCCGGCGAGCAGGGTGCACATGATGATCGACACCCAGGTGTAGGTGGGCATCTCAGGCTTGGCCAGGGCGCCCAGGCGCACCCCACCGGTGCGGCCCATGGCGAGCAACAGGCCGATGACGAAGGTCAGCAGCAGCATCACCTGCCAGTAGGCGCCAAACACCTTGGTGGACCAGGCGAAGGCGGCGTTGACCCATTCGGTCATCAGTTCGATGTCGAGCAGCGCGAGGATGGCGAAGAGCAGGACGAAGCCGCCACTCATCAGCAGTACCGGTACATCCACATCATGCAGCAGAGAGCTTTTGCCACTGTCGACGGCCCCCAGTTGGGCCGCCTGCGATTTGCTATTCATAGTGTTCTCCTGACAAGAATTTTGTACTTGTTGAGTTGTTCAGGACAGTTACGGAGCAGGCGTGAGGCCTTGCTCCAGGGTGTTGAGCCAGTTGAGACCCATCACCTTGGCGGTGTCTTCGGCGCTGAAACCGCGCTGCAGCAGGCCCTGGGTGATGTTCGGGAAGTCGCGGCTGTCGCCGAACCAGGTCAGCGGCTTGGGCCAGTCGGCGTTGCTCGCCGAGCCTTCGCCATAGTCGACCTGCTTCGACCAGCGGCCGCTGCGCATCCACTCCAGTACCGACTGCGGCTGGTTCTGGCACAGATCGGTGCCGATGCCGATATGCTCGATGCCGATCAGGTCGGCGGTACGCGCGACCATGTCGCAGAACTGCGCCAGGGTGCAGTCCGAGCCGTTGTGCAGGTGGAAGGGGTACAGGCTGAAACCGAGCAGGCCGCCGGACTGGCCCAGTTCACGCAGCACGGTCTCCGACTTGTTGCGCTTGGCCGGATGGAAGAACTCCGGGTTGGCGTGGGAGATGATGATCGGCCGGCTCGACAGCTCGATGGCTTCCAGGGTGCTGCGCTCGGCGCTGTGCGACATGTCGATGAGCATGCCGACCCGGTTCATCTCGGCGATGGCCTGCTTGCCGAAGCG
>JBFKAF010000968.1:0-1297 GCA_041621735.1 Pseudomonas sp. | reverse complement strand
TGGTGGCCATAGTCGCGTTGCAGGATTTCGTCATCGGCGGCGGCGAAGGGCGTGAACGGGTCACCGCGCTGCTCGAACAACTGAATGTGCCGGTGCTCAAGGGGCTGCGCCTGGATGATCGCGACCAGACCGGCTGGCAGCTGTCCAGTGACGGCCTGGCGCGCGACAAGGTGCATTACCAACTGGCCATGCCCGAGTTGCAAGGTAGCAGCCAGGCCACGGTGCTGGCCGCCTGGCAGGATCAGCAGATCGACCCCCTGTCCGGCATTCGCTTCGGCCTGAGTACGCCGCTGGTTGGCCAGCTCGATAGCTTCACCGCGCGCATCGACAAGTGGCATGCCTTGCAGCGCAAGACCAATGCCGACAAGCGCCTGGGCATCATCTATTACAACCACCCGCCGGGCCGGCACAACATAGGCGCGGACAACCTGGATGTGCCGCAGTCGCTGTTCGAGATACTTCAGCGGCTCAAGGCCGAGGGCTACGACACCGGTGACTTGCCCGCGTCGCCGGCAGCGTTGCTCGACCTGCTGCAGGAGCGCGGGGTCAACCTGCCGGAGCAGGGCGATGCCCTGGCGGCCATGGCGCAGAAGGTGCAGACCTTGAGCGCCGATGCCTACCGGCAATGGTTCAAGACCCTGCCGCAGGCGTTGCAGGCAGAGATGGTGCAGGGCCCGCTGGGCTACTGGCATGCGCAGTTGCGGCGCGCGCTTGAGGGCGACCGCCTGCAGATCGCCGAAGGTATTTTCAACAATGGCTCCAGCGAACTGCACCATGTGCTGGATGGTGTGGTGCACCCGGCGCGGCAACGTGCGCTGGACCTGCTGGCCCAGCTCGAAAGCCTCTATCGCGCCGCGCTCGAAGCTCCGCAGCAGGCCGACTGGGAGCAGGCCGAGCAACTGCTTCAGGCGCTGGCTGCCACCGGCATCGAGGGCCTGCGCGGCTGGGGTGAGGCGCCGGGTTATGTGATGCTGCAGAACGACCGGTTACTGTTGCCGGGCATCCAGTTCGGCAAGGTGTTCGTCGGTCCGCAGCCGCCGCGTGGCTGGGAAATCGATCAGGAACTGCTGCACGCCAACCTGGTATTTCCGCCGCCGCACCAGTACCTGGCGCTCTACCACTGGCTGCGCGACGAGTTCGAGGCCGATGCGCTGATCCACCTCGGTCGTCATTCCACCTACGAGTTCCTGCCGCGTCGGCGTGCCGGCTTGAGCGACGAGGATTACTCGATGCAGATAGTCGGCGACCTGCCGAGTATCTACCCCTACATAGTCGACGGTGTGGGCGAGGGCATCCA
>JBFKAF010000967.1:0-1298 GCA_041621735.1 Pseudomonas sp. | reverse complement strand
GGCAAAACCTTCTGCGCCCACGCTCCTGGCGCCGTCGAACCGTTGGCCAGCGCCCTCAAGTATTTCCGTAACGAATTCGAGGCCGGCATCGCGCACCCGGCGCAGGCCCTGCACCCAACCGCACTGGAGGTGTGAATGAACAAGGCACAACGGCGCAGCAACACCACCAGCCACGCCCGCCACTGCCGATCGGAAGATAACTGAGCCATGGCCACTATCCATGTAGACGGTAACGCGTTCGAGGTCGACGGCGCAGACAACCTGCTGCAAGCCTGCCTGTCGCTGGGCCTGGATATTCCCTACTTCTGCTGGCACCCGGCGCTCGGCAGCGTCGGCGCCTGCCGGCAGTGCGCGGTCAAGCAGTTCAGCGACGCCAACGACACGCGCGGGCGCCTGGTGATGGCCTGCATGACCCCGGCGACCGACAACAGCTGGATCGCCATCGACGACGAGGAGGCCAGGCAGTTTCGCGCCAGCGTGGTCGAGTGGCTGATGACCAACCACCCGCATGACTGCCCGGTATGCGAGGAAGGCGGTCATTGTCACCTGCAAGACATGACGGTGATGAGCGGACACAACCAGCGCCGCTACCGCTTCAGCAAGCGCACTCACCAGAACCAGGACCTGGGGCCCTTCATCGGTCATGAAATGAACCGCTGTATCGCCTGCTACCGCTGCGTGCGCTACTACAAGGACTACGCCGGCGGCAGCGACCTGGGCGTCTATGGCGCCCACGAGAACGTCTATTTCGGCCGCGTGGAAGACGGCGTGCTGGAGAGCGAATTCTCCGGCAACCTGACCGAAGTCTGCCCCACCGGGGTGTTCACCGACAAAACCCACTCCGAACGCTACAACCGCAAGTGGGACATGCAGTTCGCCCCGAGCATCTGCCACGGTTGCTCGGTCGGCTGCAACATCAGCCCAGGCGAGCGCTATGGCGAGATTCGGCGCATCGAAAACCGTTACCACGGCGCCATCAACCACTACTTCCTCTGCGACCGCGGGCGCTTCGGCTACGGCTACGTGAACCGCGCCGATCGCCCGCGTCAGCCGCTGCTGGATGGCCAGCCGCTGAACCTGGATGATGCGCTGGATCAGGCCGCCGCCTTGCTCAAGGGCAAGCGCATGCTCGGCATCGGCTCACCGCGCGCCAGCCTGGAAAGCAACTTTGCCTTGCGTGAGCTGGTGGGTGCCGAACACTTCTACAGCGGTATCGCCGCCGGCGAACTGGAACACCTGCGCCTGGCTCTGGAAATCCTGCAACGCAGCCCGCTGCCGATTGCCTCGCTACGCGAGAT
>JBFKAF010000966.1:0-1302 GCA_041621735.1 Pseudomonas sp. | reverse complement strand
TGATGGAATTCGCCTTCTATTTCGCCGCTGGCGTCGCCGTGGTTGCCACCTTGCGGGTGATCACCCACACCAACCCGGTACATGCCCTGCTCTACCTGATCATCTCCTTGCTGGCCGTGGCCATGTGCTTCTTCGCCCTCGGCGCCCCCTTCGCCGGCGCCCTGGAGATCATCGTCTACGCCGGCGCGATCATGGTGCTGTTCGTCTTCGTGGTGATGATGCTCAACCTCGGCCCAGTGGCCAGCGAGCAGGAGCGCCACTGGCTCACGCCGGGCATCTGGAGCGGTCCGGCGCTGTTGTCGCTGTTGCTGCTCGGCGAATTGCTCTATGTGCTGTTCGGCACCAGCAGCGGCGCTGCCTTGGGACTCGAAACCGTGGATGCCAAGGCGGTCGGCATCAGCCTGTTCGGCCCGTATCTGCTGGTCGTCGAGTTGGCTTCGATGCTGCTGCTGGCGGCGCTGGTCGCGGCCTTTCACCTTGGCCGGCAGGAGGCGAACAGATGATCGATTCCATTCCGCTCGAACACGGCCTGGCACTGGCCAGCGTGCTGTTCTGCCTGGGCCTGATCGGGCTGATGGTGAGGCGCAACATCCTCTTCGTGCTGATGAGCCTGGAAATCATGATGAACGCCGCCGGGCTGGCCTTTATCGTCGCCGGCAGCCGCTGGGGCCAGGCGGACGGCCAGGTGATGTTCATCCTGGTGATCAGCCTGGCGGCCGCCGAAGCGAGCATCGGTCTGGCGATTCTGCTGCAGCTGTACCGACGTTTTCACACCCTGGACATCGATGCTGCCAGTGAGATGCGCGGATGAATCTTCTCTACCTGACTGTATTGTTTCCCCTGCTCGGCTTCTGTGTGCTGGCGTTCTCTCGCGGGCGTCTGTCCGAGAACCTCACGGCGCTGATCGGGGTCGGCTCGGTCGGCCTCGCGGCATTGACCGGGCTGGTGGTCGGTTGGCAGTTTCTCAAAACACCGCCCGTTGATGGCGCCTACGTGCAGACGCTCTGGCAGTGGCTGGCGGTGGACAGTTTCACCCCGAGCATATCGCTACGCCTGGATGGCCTGTCGCTGACCATGCTTGGCGTGGTCAGCGGCGTGGGCTTCTTTATCCACCTGTTCGCCTCCTGGTACATGCGCGGCGAAGAGGGTTATTCGCGGTTCTTCGCCTACATGAACCTGTTTGTCGCCAGCATGCTGTTGCTGGTGTTCGGCGATAACCTGCTGCTGCTGTATTTCGGCTGGGAAGGTGTCGGCCTGTGCAGCTACCTGCTGATCGGTTTCTACTACCACAACCCGGCCAAT
>JBFKAF010000965.1:0-1302 GCA_041621735.1 Pseudomonas sp. | reverse complement strand
TTTGCCGCCGCGCAAAGCAGCCGCCAACCGCTGCTGCTCGACTGGTACGCCGACTGGTGCATCAGCTGCAAGGTGATCGAACGCGAAGTCCTCAGTGCAGCGGAGGTCGGCAGCCAGCTGGGCGACTACCGCCTGATACGTTTCGACATCACCGAAAGCAATGCGGCTCAGCGCGCGCTGCTCGACCGCTATCAACTGTTCGGCCCACCGGCGATCCTGTTGTTCGACGAAAAGGGTGACGAATGGCTGGATTTACGTGTCGTAGGTGAGGTCGATGCTGCAACTTTTGCAGCGCGCTTGAACCAGGCACGCACACGCTTTTAATCCGTCGTTAACCCACTCGCTGCGCACCTTGCGCGGGTCGCCGAGGCATTCGGCCCTGCGTCATACATTTGCCGTAAATTGCGGGTATCGTGCCGACTATTGCCGAGAACTGGACAGCCATAAGGCTTCTCCGGCATAGTCCCGCGCAGCGTGAGAAATCAGGAAACCACGATCATGGCCACCTTACTGGTACTGCACGGTCCCAACCTCAATCTGCTGGGCTCCCGCGAACCGGGCGTCTATGGCGCCATCACCCTGGAGCAGATCAACCAGGACCTGGAGCGCCGTGCCCGTGAAGCCGGGCACCACCTGCTCTACCTGCAAAGCAATGCCGAGTACGAATTGATCGAACGTATTCACGCCGCAAAAGGCGAGGGTGTCGACTTTATTCTGATCAATCCTGCCGCGTTCACGCATACCAGCGTCGCATTACGTGACGCATTGCTGGCGGTGAGCATCCCATTCATCGAAGTGCACCTGTCCAACGTGCACAAACGTGAACCTTTTCGCCATCACTCCTACTTTTCCGACGTTGCGGTGGGAGTGATCTGCGGCCTTGGCGCCAGCGGTTACCGGCTGGCCCTGGAGGCTGCACTAGAACAACTTGAACTCGAACGACCCTGACCTCACTGGGAGTTGAACACCTATGGATATCCGTAAAGTCAAAAAACTGATCGAACTGCTGGAAGAATCCGGCATCGACGAACTGGAAATTCGCGAAGGCGAAGAGTCCGTACGCATCAGCCGGCATGGCAAACAACCGACCTATGCCCAGCAGCCGGTCTACGCCCAGGCGCCTGCTCCGGCAGCGCCTGCCGCCGCCCCGGCCGCCAGCGCTGAAGCAGCCGCCCCGGCTGCGGCCAAGCTGAACGGCACCGTGGTGCGCTCGCCGATGGTCGGCACCTTCTACCGCGCCGCTTCCCCGACCTCGGGCAACTTCGTCGAAGTGGGTTCGAGCGTGAAGAAAGGCGACATCCT